>NZ_JBPWNX010000029.1:0-14040 GCF_054954595.1 Actibacterium sp. D185-2 | reverse complement strand
CGAGTGGAAGCGCGCCGTGCGCGAATGGCACGCTGTCAGAAGTCAACTTGCCATCATGTTCGAAGACCGCTTCCCCATGGCGTAAGAAAGCGCGTCAGGGCACAAAATTTCACACAGTCTCCGGCCCCGACGACGGACGCGCCGTAATCGCCGTTGCCGCACTGTCCATCTGCGCGGCTTCGGGTAGGCCCATGTTCAGGGTTTGACCCCAGGCTTTTGAAGAGACCAGCGTTGCGCCTGCCGCGCCGGCTCCGAGTAATTGACGTCTGTTCAACATGTCAGTTCCTTTCAGTGTCCTGCACCGCCACCGGCGGCAAGCGTTGCGCCTTCTCCACCAGCACCACCGCCGCCTTCGCCGCCGCCATAGATCGCGGCGGTCAGATCGGCCTGTGCCATGTAGAATTCGCGTTTTGCATTTGCCGCTTCCAGGGATGCGCCAAGTTTCTCGCGCACGTCAGTCAGCAGCTCGAAAGTGTTGGTGATCATGCCGTTGTAAGACAGCAAACCCTCTTCTTCGACGGTCGTGCGTAGCGGCACCAGAACGTCGCGGTAGTGGCGCGCGATTTTATATGCGGCATGATAGGAAGTCTCAGCACCGCGCGCTTCGGACCGGACGTTCACGGCCTTCTCTGCGAGCACGTTGGCCGCTTGTAGATAAGACAATTCCGCCTTGCGCATCCGGGCCTTGCCGGTGTCATAGATCGGGATCGCGAACTCCACTTCCACCTGAGGGGTGGTCACGGTTTCCGTTTCTCCGTCCTCAATTTCCCGCTCCGCCTCGAACCCGGCAATGAACTCAAGATCGCTGACAATGCGGGTCTGATCGGTCAGCCCAAACGCCTTGGCCTGCGCTTCCAGGCCAAGTTTGGCAACACGCAGATCCACCCGGTTTCGGAGCGCCTTGGCCTCGATGTCGGTCACACGGCCGACAGAACGCGGCAGTGCAGGAAGGGCATCTGGCACATAGTAATCGACTTCGGTGCCCCAGAGACCCATCAACCTGGTCAAAGCCTCCTTGGACCGAGTGGCGTTCAATCGTGCCTGTGCAAGTTGCCCCGCCAGTTCGGCATTGAATGCCTGTTCGCGGGCCTGCCCAGCTTTGTTGAGTGCGCCGGTCTCGCCCAACCTCATCGCCAGTTCAGAGCCGGCGTCAGAAGTCGCTTTCGCGCGCCGCAGATAGCTCACTGCCTCGAAGGCGGCGACTGCATCGACCCATGCCTTTCGCGTCTGATTGGCCAGCGCAAGTGTGTCGTTCACGGCATTGAGCTGAGCCTGCCGGAAGCTTGCATCAGCAATGGCCATGCGCTGTTTGCGCGTGGTGGCATCGAGGACGTTCGACCGGATCAGCCCTTCGATCGCTCTGTAGGCACCGAGCTCAGGCGCACCGATTCCCAAAACACCAATTGATACGATCGGGTTTTCCGGCGTCGATTGCTGCCAGGCCTCAGCGGCCGACAGGCCAACATTGGCGTAAGACGCTTGCAGACCTTTATTGTTCAGGAGCGCGACCTGAACGGCGGTGTCCGCCGAAATGGTCTTGCGATGCACCATCGCATGCACCTGCTTTTTCAAAGCCTCGTTTTCGGCCTGGGTTTCGGCGAAGGCCGTCCGTTTGCCAATGGCCGGTGTGACTTGGCTGGAAATGTTGGCGAAGCCGGCTTTCGGTTCCGTGTAGATGCCCGGTACAGCGGTTGCGCAGGCACCCAAAATTAGCGGAAAGCCGAATAGCAGAGGAAATTTCGATAGCCGCATCAGTTGCCCTCCGTCTGCTCTTGATTGACGGAACGCCAATCACGGGGACCCGTCGGACCACGATAGGTGTAGCCAGCCAATGGATCTTGATAGCTGATCGGAGACGAAACGGTCGCGTTGACGACAGCCTGTTGTGTCGCAACGGAGGGCAAAGGGGTAGGCTCATAGGCGCATGCGCCAAGCCCGAGGGCCGAAGCCCCCATAAGTAGATGAATTTTCATGAAGGTAACCTGATTGATGAACGATGTCTCACGCAGAGTCTGCGCAAGGCTCACACCCGGATTGGGCGCAGTTTCAGATCAGGAATCGAGGGGGCCGCAGAAACCCTGATGTTTCGACGGAATGCGTCTGACCGCTCAGGATCATATATTCTTTCGCAGCAATAGGATCCGGGAATACCAAGTCTCCGTCTGGAATGACGACAGAAATGCATATTCCGTTACAACACTGAGTTGATTGATGCTCTGTTTCACCAATGTCGGAGGATATGTCATCCACGTCAACTGTCGCCGGGTGTTTCATGTGGTCGGCGTGGATATCAGTTCCCTGACCAACTGTCGGTTCGCTGAGAAGGGCGCTGATCGATCCAGAATGCTGACCATCATGCATTCCCGAGGCCGCGTGTGCCGCAGAAGGTGGAGACAGAACCAATGCCAACGCAAAAGCGAAGCAAGTGAGGAATTTCACCCATACCGAAGTGGCGACACGCATTCTCATGAACGGAAACTTGGACGTTTTGACAAATTAGTCAACGCTTACAGCGCGGGAAGGTTTGGCACATTCTAGCGAGGCAGGCGAATTCTCGCTGCGAGCGCTCAAAACTGTTGCGCAATAGATACATAGCAACGTTCACCAGTCAGACAGAAGACGCGAAAATGGTAGTGAGTACTTCAGTAATGACTGGAAGTGCCGGGACTAACTCAGTCTTTGCGATCCGTAGCCCGCATCGTGAATCGCTGCCTTCAGAGCGCTTTCATCCAATGCGCTATCTACCTCGACGGAACGCGCAGTCAGGTCACAGGTGACAGTCGCGTGTGGGTCTGTCGTCACAATGGCCTTCTCTATCGACGCGGTGCAATGTCCGCAGTTCATGTCCGGCACGCTGAACCTGATCATCACGATCTCCTTCTTACTGCTGCCATCTAGGCCGTCCCCCTATGGGAAGGTCAATGCCCGAAAAAATTCCTCGATGCATCTGTTGACCTTCCAGCGAATGGAACCCTTATCTCTCGGAGGACCAGGATCAGGAGTCACCCATGTCGGATTCGCATACCCTTCGACTTTCTCTGCAGAACATGTCCTGCGCGTCCTGCGTCGGTCGGGTGGACAAGGCTTTGGCGGCGATGCCAGGCGTGCTGGCCGTGAACGTCAATCTGGCCTCGGAAACTGCGACGGTAACGTATCTCGAAGGCGCGGTTGCGGTTGCAGACCTGCTGAAGGCGGCGGGTGACGCAGGCTATCCCGCGACCTTGCCGCAGGACAGAGAGGCGGAAGACACGAGTGTCCGGAAGGAAGAAGAGGCGCGGATGCTGGCCCGCAGGACCGCCCTGGCGGCGGCCCTCACCCTGCCGGTGTTTCTGCTGGAAATGGGCGCGCATCTGATCCCCGGCATGCATGGTCTGATCGGCGACACGATCGGCCATCGAGCAAGCTGGCTGATCCAGTTCGTCCTGACCACGGTGGTTCTGCTCTGGCCGGGGCGCAGCTTCTACACGCGCGGGTTTCCAGCCCTGCTCAAGCGTGCGCCGGACATGAACAGCCTTGTCGCGGTCGGCACTTCTGCCGCCTATCTCTATTCTCTCGTGGCGCTATTCGCGCCCGCGCTGCTGCCCGAACGGTCGCGTGCCGTCTATTTCGAGGCGGCGGCGGTGATCGTCGTGCTGATCCTGCTGGGCCGCTGGCTGGAGGCCCGCGCCAAGGGCCGCACCGGCGCAGCAATCCAGAAGCTGCTGGGCCTTCAGGCCAAGACCGCCCGCGTGCTGGTGGACGGAGAGCCTGAGGACGTGGCTATCGAGCGCATCGCCGCGGGCGACATCCTGCTCGTGCGCCCCGGAGAGCGGATTGCCGTGGACGGCGAAGTGACCGAAGGCAGCGCCCGCGTCGATGAGAGCATGATCACCGGCGAGCCGGTGCCTGTGGCCAAGTCGGTGGGCGATCCCGTCACCGGCGGGACCGTCAACGGTTCCGGTGCCTTCCAGTTCCGTGCGATACGCGTGGGAGCGGATACGACGCTGGCGCAAATCATCCGTATGGTCGAAGAGGCGCAGGGTGCCAAGTTGCCGATCCAGGGTCTGGTGGATCGGATCACCCTGTGGTTTGTGCCCGCTGTCATGGCGCTGGCGCTGCTGACGGTGATGATCTGGCTGCTGGTCGGACCATCGCCCGCCCTGTCCTTTGCGCTGGTCGCCGGCGTTTCGGTGCTGATCATCGCCTGCCCCTGCGCGATGGGGCTGGCCACGCCGACCTCGATCATGGTCGGCACCGGCCGTGCCGCTGAAATGGGCGTGCTGTTCCGCAAGGGCGATGCGCTGCAACAGCTTTCGACAGTGGATGTGGTGGCGCTGGACAAGACCGGCACGGTGACCGAAGGGCGCCCCGAACTGACCGATCTGGTGCTGGCCGACGGCTTTGAACGGGCCGAGGTGCTGGCCCTGGTCGCGGCGGTCGAGGCGCAGTCGGAACACCCTATCGCCGAGGCCATTCTGCGGGCGGCGGAAGCCGAGACGGTCACTCGACACGACGCGCGGAACTTCACCTCCATCACGGGCCACGGTGTCCGGGCCGAGGTCGCAGGCCGCGACGTGCTGGTGGGGGCCGACCGTCTGATGACGCGCGAAGGGGTGGACATCGGCGCGTTGGCCGACGCCGAGCGCCGCCTGGCTGAACAGGGCCGCACCGCGCTTTATGCCGCCATCGACGGGCGGGTGGCCGCCGTCATCGCCGTGGCCGATCCGGTAAAGCCGTCCAGCGCGGCGGCCATCCGGGCGTTGCACGATCTGGGCCTGAAGGTCGCCATGATCACCGGCGACAAGCGAGAGACGGCAGAGGCCATCGGCCGCGAGACCGGCATCGACCATGTGATCGCGGGCGTGCTGCCCGATGGCAAGGTGGCGGCATTGGACGATCTGCGCGGCCCGAGCCAGCACATCGCCTTTGTCGGCGACGGCATCAACGATGCGCCCGCGCTTGCTCATGCGGACGTGGGCATCAGCATTGGCACCGGCACCGACGTCGCCATCGAATCCGCCGATGTGGTGCTAATGTCGGGCGATTTGCGCGGCGTGGTCAACGCGCTGGAAGTGTCGCGGCGTACGATGCGCAACATCCGCCAGAACCTGTTCTGGGCCTTCGGCTATAACGTGGCCCTCATTCCGGTGGCGGCGGGGCTGCTCTACCCGGTGTCGGGCCTGCTGCTGTCGCCGGTGCTGGCGGCTGGGGCAATGGCGCTCAGCTCGGTCTTCGTACTGACGAACGCGCTGCGCCTGCGCCGCGTCCGCCCGGCGATGCAGGAACAGGCGCAACCCGGCTCTGCCGCCAACCTGTCACCAGTCCCGGCTGAATAAGCTCAAGGAGGAAACTATCATGAACATCGGAGACGTGGCCGACATGTCCGGCCTTCCCGCGAAGACCATTCGCTACTACGAGGACATCGGGCTGGTCGAGCCGCTGCGCAGTGCCAACGGTTATCGCAGCTTTCGGCAGAGCGACGTCCACAAGCTGGCGTTTCTCGGCCGGGCGCGCGCCTTGGGCTTCACCATCGAGGACTGCCGGAGCCTGCTGAAACTCTATGCCGACACCGACCGCGCCAGCGCCGAGGTCAAGCAGATCGCCGAAGAACACCTCGACCGGATCGACCGGAAAATCGCAGAACTGACCGAGATGCGCGCGACGCTGTCGCACCTTGTCGATGCCTGCGCTGGCGATCACAGGCCTGATTGTCCGATTCTCGCAGATCTGGCTATGGAAGAGGATAAGACCCGGACCGCCAGGGCAGCGGATTAAGATATGTCCCGCAGCGGGCAGCGCCACCCATAAGGTGCGACTGGCTGCAGCTTTTTCGGAACATTCCAGCGCGGGAAAGTTGTTCCACCTCTATACTTCACGATTTCGAGAGAGGACAACTTCATGTCATATGGCCGCTTTTTCGCGATGATCGCCACATCTACCGTCGTCATGTTCGGTCTGATGTATCTCAATACCTACCTCTGGACGCATGTGTTCTGGTCGGAAACGCGGGTCTACATGGCTCTCCTGATGGGTGCCACCATGGCGATCATCATGCTGGGCTTCATGCTGTCGATGTATTCCAGCAAGACGGCTAACGCCGCCATCTTCATCGGTGCCGCTGTGGTCTTTGCCGCCTCGCTCTGGCTGGTCCGCAGCCAGGTGACGGTGGGCGACACCAGCTACATGCGGGCAATGATCCCGCACCACTCGATCGCGATCATGACCTCCAGCCGCGCCGATATCTCGGACCCGCGCGTGCGCAAGTTGGCGGATGAGATCATCTATGCGCAGGACAAGGAAATCGCCGAGATGCGTTATCTGGTGAACGATATCGACGCCAATGGTGACAGTCCGGCACAGTCAGAAAGCGGACCGGCGCAGATCGTGAGCCTTGACGAGGCGCTGTCCACGGCGGAGATCACCATTCTCGATCTTGAATTCCTGACCCGAGAGGACATCGCACAACTCTTCCCGGACGGCGCGGCGTGCACGTTCACCTACACCACCACAAGCAGGCCTGCGCTGGCGGTGGGCCGCATCGACGGTGGGAGTGTAGCTCTTGCCAAGATCAGCGGCGATCTGGTGCGGCTGGAGGCTGGCGACGCCGGAAGCACTTGGGGCAAGGAAGGCATGACAGTGGCGTTGAGCGCGCCGAGCGGAACCGGCACATTGGCCGCAAATAGTGGCGAAATGCAGGACGCCGATCTCGTTCTCGAACTTGGGCCCGGTCTGCGTGCAGGGTATCGCGGACATTACGGTTGCGGTGCCTGAACCAGAAACTGGAGGAAACACCATGCCGAAAGACGCATCGAAAACAGCCCAACTCTACCGGATGGTCATGCTGGATCACCTTTGCCCTTATGGTCTCAAGTCCAAAGACCTGCTCGAACGGGAAGGGTACGAGGTCGAGGATCACCACCTGACGACACGCGAGGAAACTGATGCTTTCATGGAAAATCACGGGGTCGAGACCACGCCGCAGACCTGGATCGGCGACAAGCGCATCGGCGGCTATGACGATCTGCGGGTCCATTTCGGCCTTGACGCACCGGAAAGCGAACGCTCGGACACCTCCTATCAACCGGTGATCGCGATCTTTGCCGTCGCGTTTTTGATGGCGCTCGGCTTGTCATGGTACAGCTTTGGAACCATCCTCAGCCTGCGCGCGCTGGAATGGTTCATCTCGATCTCGATGTGCTTGCTTGCAGTGCAGAAACTTCAGGATGTCGAAAGCTTTTCGACCATGTTCCTAAATTACGACCTGCTGGCGCACCGCTGGGTGCGCTACGGCTATCTCTATCCCTTCGGAGAGGCCTTCGCCGGTATCCTCATGGTCGCAGGGGCGCTCACCTGGCTGTCGGCACCCGTGGCCTTGTTCATCGGCACCGTCGGCGCGGTTTCGGTCTTCAAGGCGGTCTATATCGACAAGCGCGAGCTGAAATGCGCCTGCGTCGGGGGCGACAGCAAGGTGCCGCTCGGTTTTGTCTCGCTCACCGAGAACCTGATGATGATGGTCATGGGTATCTGGATGCCGATCCGGGTCTACCTGATCGGCTGACGGCACCGCGACCTCTACAGAGGCGCGGCGTGGATGACATTGATTGGCGGAGATAATCCCTACACTGCAGCCATCACACCTAGAGCTGGTTCGAGATTCGTCACCCGATCGTCGCGAGAAAGGGAAACGTCCCCAGCAGCCAATAGGCAAACCGTGACAATTGCCCGGTCATGATGGCAACTCCCATGATGATCATGGCAACACCCGCGCCCTTGTAGAGCCAGCGACCGGCTTTGCCGATCTGCCTTACCCGCGCGGCGATGGCGTCGGTGAAGAGCGCGGCCAGCAGGAAAGGCACCCCCAGTCCAGCGGAATAGATCGACAGCAGCCAGATGCCGTCCGACATGCCGCCGGAGGTCGAACTGAGCGTCAGGATTGCGCCGAGGATCGGACCGATGCAAGGTGTCCAGCCAAAGGCGAAGGCCAGTCCCAGCACGTAGGCCCCAAACGGGCGACCGCCGGGAATGTCGAGATTGAAACGGGTATCGCGCGAGAACGCATTGAGACGAAAGACACCCAGCATGACCAGTCCGAACAGAATGATGATCGCGCCGCCGAGATAGTTCAGCTCGGTGCGCCATGTCAGCAGCAGGGATCCGAGCGCGCTGGCCCCGGCCCCGAGGGCGACGAAGACCGTCGAAAAGCCCAGGACAAAGCAGGCACTCAACCCGAGCGCCCCGGCGCGCGCCCGCAAGCCGACCGACCGCGTCGTGCGCAAATCTGGTTGCCCTGCGATGTAGGATACGTAGCCCGGCACCAGCGGCAGGACGCAGGGTGACAGGAACGAGATGGCTCCCGCCAGAAACGCCGCGAAGATGCCGATGCCGGAAATATCCATCATACATCACGATCGTTGTTGAAAGGCCGCCAGACCCACCAGAACGCGACCAGCGGTATCACGATCCATTGCAACACAGGTGACAGGCCCGCATCGAGGATCGGAATGATCGGCATCAGGTCCGAATAGGCCCAGGCCGCGCGGATCACGATGTTGAGCCATTCGCTGAACAGCGTGTATCCGAGCCCGAACACCACCGTCAGGACGGTCACAGACCGCCGCGTCGAGGCGACCAGGGGCCAGCCCCGGCCCGACAGCATGAGGGCAAGCATCAGCGCGCTCATGGCGATCAGGATATCGCCACCCGTGCAATGGACGGCTGCGAAGACAATCTCACCCCAAGTGCCCTCGTTCCAGATCGTGTAGAGCGGCATATGCGCGAACTCCCAGATCAAGTTGGCCGGGATGATCACCGCAAAATACCGACGCAGAGCTGTCAGGGAAACTCCGTCTGTCGAGGACAGCCTGACGCCAGTCGCGACGACACTCATTGAAACACACCTGTCAGCCGGTCCCACCAGCTGGGCTCCCGGCGTCGATGCTGGGCGTTGTTGATCAACTCGCTGACATAGAGGATCAGGTTCACGTTCTTGAAGTCCATGCCATGGAATTTTGCAGCGAACCGCCCGCCGATGTCCACGACATGGGTGACCGCTCCGTGCATCATCATGTCGCTGTCGGCGGTCATCGTGAACTCCAGCCCATAGTCCCGCGCCAGAACGCGCGTTGCATTTTCAGTCTGATCGGGACGTTTGGTTAGAATAACCCAATTGCTTGGATCGAGCCCATGCCGGTCCGAGTAATCGCGCAACACGTCTGGCGTGTCGTTCACAGGATCGGTCGTGATCGAGATGAACTGCACAAGCTCCTTCATCGGCCCGTCGTTGATCGAAGCCTGGACCGCCGCGATCTTTTCCGCATGGAGCGGGCAGATATCCGGGCAGTTGGCATAGATGAAATGCAGGATGACCACCTTGTCGCTGAAATCCGACAGGCGCACGGGATTCCCCTCGGAATCCTGCAGCTCGAAACCCGGAGCCTGCGCTGCATCGATGGCTTGGAAGTAGGGCTCCATCTCGAACATGCGGGCATCCAGGTTTTCCCCCGGATGATTGGCGAAGGCCGGAGACGAAATCGTGGCCGCGAGTATCGCTAAAGCGGCGCGCCGTGTCAGTGCTGTCAATTCTTGTATCCTTACAATAAATGCCTGCCGATCCGTTGACCGACAGGCATTTGGGCAAATCTAGCCGTCAGACTTTTCCGACGGCATCATGCCGCCGTCCATGTTCTCGGTCATGGACGCCATCATCTCGGTGCAGGCTTCCATCATGGGTTTCATTTCGGCCATCATCTTCATCATGCCCATCATGTCGCCGTCCATCATGCCGCCTTGCATGGCAGCCTCATTCTGCATCATCTCGCCTGTTTCGGGCGTCGCCTGTTCCTGGGCACTGACGGCAAACGCACTTGCGGTAAGGGCCGTTGCGACGACGAAAGTTGTAAGTGTTTTTCTCATGGTTTTCTCCTTGGGTTGATCGTGTGGTTATTGAAAGAGCTCAGTCGGGAGACGCCCCCTCCGGCGATTTGGAGCAGCCCTTGCCGGACCCGCCCTTCATGCACAGACCGAGACCGCACATCACGGCGCAGGGGGCCAGCGAGACCAGAACAGGCGCGAGCCCGATCGCGGTGAGCCATCCCCAGTTCAGGGCCATGCCGCCCGCAATCACGGTGGCCGCGCCGACGAAAAGCAATCGCCTGCGCGTCAACCACGGAGGCCTGTTGCCAGCACTGGAAATGCCTGAAGTGGTTGCGTCGCTGGATGGTATTATGTCGGTCATCCGAAAAATCCTTTCGATGTTAGTGAGATAGTCATTCCAGCAACTGGAGGGTCAAGGGTGAGGGAACGTCTTCTGGGGCACTCATTCGATAAATCCGCGCAGAAAGGACACCATTTCGGGGTCGTCCCACTCGGCTGGTCCGACCAGTCGCCCGAGCTCCTGCCCCTGCGCGTCGATCAGGATTGTCGTCGGCAGGCCAACGGTGCGCAGCGCGGTCATCGAGAGCATGGTCTGATCGACATACATATTGAGGTTGGTGACACCGATTTCGTCGTAGAAGCGCCGAACCACTTGTGATCCGGCCCGGTCGATGGACAGGGCGACCACTTCGAAGTCGCCGCCGCCAAGTTCCGCCTGAAGCGCATCCAGCGTCGGCATCTCTTCGCGGCAGGGGACGCACCAGGTTGCCCAGACGTTCACGAGGATCACCTTGCCGCGAAAGTCTTCCATGTCTCCGCGGCTGCCGTCTTCTTTCTCGTAGCGCACATTGGCGACAGGCTGCGGGGTGTCATGCAGTGCAAACCCCTGCGGCCCGGCAAACGCCGCGCCGACGGACAGTGCCCAGGCGATTAGCACCGGTTTCAGAATTTTCATGGCGTTGTCTCCTTGGCGGATTGGGTTTTGAGGTCACGGACGATCGGCAGCAGCGTATCCTGCAGGATCGCTCGCGTGATCGGACCGACATGGCGGTAGGCGATGGTGCCATCGGCGATGACGTAGGTTTCGGGCACGCCATAGACGCCCCATTCGATACCGGCGCGTCCGTTGATGTCGGCCCCGATGCGCGCATAGGGATCACCCAAGTCGTCGAGCCAGGCGCGCGCCTGATCGGGCGGGTCCTTGTAGTTGACTCCGTAGAGCGGCACCTCGCCTGTGGTGCTCAATTCCATGAACAGCGGGTGTTCGGCACGGCAGGGCACACACCACGAGGCGAAGACGTTCACCAGTGACACGTGTCCGATCAGGTCCTGCGTCGAAAGCCCTTCCTCGCGGCCAAGCACCGGGGGAAGCGCGAAGTTGGGCACGGGTTTGCCGAGAAGTACCGACGGCAAATCGTCGCCACCCCTGAAAAGCCCCCAACCGAACAGGACCATGAGGGCAAAAGCTATCAGCGGCACCAGCACGAACCCGGAGATACTGCGTCGCGACACAGGGTCGGCATTTCCCTCGACCTCTTCCGTCATGGCTGCGCCTGCTCATCGGCAAGGGATCGGCTTTCCTGCGACGCGCGGATCCGGTTGGGCCATGTGCTCTTGATGTAGTCAATGATCGCCGTGATCTCATCGTCTGTCAGCACATCGTCATATCCGGGCATGTCGCTTTCGTACCCGTTCCCGACAATCGCCGCCGGTCCGCGTTTCACGATGTCGAGCAATACGCGGTCGGGGTGATGCCAGGTATGGCCGGAGGCGTCGTGCGGCGGGGCAGGCAACTTGCCGTTCGGCAATCGTGTGCGCCAATCTGGTTGCCCCTCCAAGTTCGCCCCATGGCAACTGGCACAATTTTCTTGATAAAGGCGCTCACCCATGAGCACGTCGCTCTGCGCTGCTACTGGCAAAACCGTTGTGGCGAGCAGGACCGCAGCGAGCCTAATGGTGTTTTTCACGGCACTTCCGCCTTCTTGTTACGAACCACATACAAAGAATGAAAAGTGCCGCGAGCAACGACAGGACAAGCAGGACGCAAAGCGCCCAGACCAATCCCATCGACAACAGGCTGTCGCCGCTGCTGGCACCCTCAATCCGCATTCTGGCACATTTCTATTTTCCGCTGTCCGAGCGGATGTATTTGACCAAGGCGATCGCCGCGAGCACCAGCACACCCACGATCAGCAACCAGACGAGGCCCATCGCAATCATCATGCCGCCGCCCATCATTCCACCGTCCATCATCATGCATTCCATCCTTTGTTTTCCCTTGAAGCCGGTCCGGCACGGGTTCGCACCAGACCGCGCAATTGATCATTCGACCGCATATACGGTCGGGCTCACACCTTCCTCGACGGTGTAAATCTTGAAGGGCTCCTGTTTCGCGCCGCCCATACCCGGCGATCCCAATGGCATGCCGGGAAGAGTCACACCGGCAATTTCCGGGCGCTCTTCCAGCAGCCTGTTGACGACATCAATCGGCACGTGGCCGCTGACGACGTAATCGTCTAAAAAGGCTGTATGGCAGCCTTGGAAGTCATCCTGGATGCCCGCATCGCGGCTGATCTGCGCCAGATCGTGGGTCGGCTTCACCTCCACCGTGAAACCGTTCTCGCGCAGATAGTCCGCGTAACTCTCGCAACATCCGCATTGTGGGTTCTTGTAGAGCGTGACCTCCTGCGCGGCGGCAGGCGCGGCATTCAGGCTCATCGCAAGGACGGCGACGGCACCTGCCGTGCCAAGGCTGGCAAATCCAAGTATCTTGTTCATCGGTTCATTCCTTTCCGTGGCCATTGGGTTGTGAGATTTCAAATTTTGGTCGTGCCGGGATTGATGCGGATGACGCCCATCATGCCTGCCGCCTGGTGTTCCAGAATGTGGCAATGGAACATCCAATCACCGGGATTGTCCGCGGCGAAGGCAATATCGACCCGTTCTTCGGGTGCCATCAGGACGGTGTCCTGCCATTCGCGATACCGAGTCGGTTGTCCGTTGCGGGCGATCACACGGAACGAATGCCCATGAAAATGGATCGGATGGTGCCAGGCGGTGCGATTATCCATCTCGAACACGTGCGACGTGCCCTGCGGCAGGACCAGCAAGGGGTCCATCATATGACCCGTTGCGGCTTCTCCATTGATGAACCACATGTTGCCCTCGCGCATCTGGTCCATCATCGACCCCATGCCGCCGCCCATCATCATCTGCCCCATCATTCCGCCGTTGAAGACGATCTGATGCCGCGCGGCCGACGCCATGTCCGGTTCGGCCAACGGGTTGGGGGGCAGATCCATCGACCAATCCGGCACCGTGTCCCGCAACCTGTCCGGCCCGTAGGCGAGATCGACCAGACGGTATTCAAGTCCCTCGTAGAAGGCATCGATGACGGTTACGGCATCTCCGGGCTTGCCGGTCAAGTCGATGACCAAATCGACACGCATCGCCGGGCCGATCACCACGACCCCGCCGTCAGGGGCATGGGGCGTCACGGGTTGACCGTCCAGCGCGACCACGACCGGAGTAAGACCCCCGAAATCCAGCCCGAATATCCGCGCGTTCGCCGCGTTGACTAGCCGCAAGCGGATGCGTTCGCCGGATCGCACCGCGATGCGTTCGGGTATCTGACCGTTGATGGTCACGGAATTGCCGATACGACCGCCGTGCATGGCGTCGTGGCGGCTGCCGAAGTCACCCGCAATCTGTCCGTGCCGGGTCATGCGCCAGTCGTCCAGCATCCAAGTCAGGTCACGATCCACGCGGATCGGGTCCGCTTCCTCGACAATCAGCGGCCCGTAAAGGCCGCGTCCAACCTGTTCCGAACTGCGCTGGTGCGGATGGTACCAGAACGTGCCCGCATCCAGCGCATCGAACTCGTAGAGAAAATCGCCATCAACCGGGATCGGATCCTGTGTAAGGAACGGCACTCCGTCCATCGCATTGGGCGTGCGGATGCCATGCCAGTGGATTGTGGTTCCTTCATCCAATCCATTCTGAGCCAGAACGCGGAGTCGGTCGCCCTGGCGTACTCGGATTTTAGGGCCGGGGACGGATCCATTATAGGCCCCATCGGAAGGTTTCTTCGTAGAACCACGCTAAGGGGGAACTTTCAGAGAACATCTTCACGTTTCCCAGTCTCTGGCTGGTCTGATGTTCAGCGGCCGCGCAATTTTGCGGTCAGCG
>NZ_JBPWNX010000028.1:0-14822 GCF_054954595.1 Actibacterium sp. D185-2 | reverse complement strand
AATTGATCGGCGTGAAGGAGTGGGTGACGATCATGTCGACCGGCAGGTTCAGCATGTCGAACATCGTGCAGGAGGTGCCTTCGGAATATTCCCCGATGGTGAAACTCTTGCCGTAGCGATGGCCCACGACGCCTTCGGAAAGCTCGAAATGGTCGCCGTGGAACGTCACGCGGGTATTGGCGACGTTGAAGGACAGAAAGCCGTAGGTGTTGGCCGGGTAGAGCGGCAGCTCGGTGCCCGTGTTGAGCGCGCCCAGAAACCCCACCAACTCCCCCGATGCGGCTGACAGCAGGCGCGGCTTGAGCTCTGCGAGGCCCGAGAGGAAGACGTTCACGGCCTCGCCGAGGCGCTGCAAGCGTTTGCGGGTCTCCTCTTTCAGACGGTCCGGCGCGCTGCGACCGAGGAACGGCAAGAGGCTTTTCGGGGGCGGCCGGTGAATGACGGTGAGCGTCAGGGTCTTGTCGCGCAGCCCACTGGTCTCGAGTTTCGCGCGCCAGCGACGGTCCACCTCGCCCGCGAAGCTGTCCTCACGGATGGGGTCGAGATCAGGTTTGATGGCCTTGGAGACCTTGTGGACGTAATAGCTGAATTCTGGCCCGAGTTGCGCGACGATGCGAGCAAAAAGCGCCGTCACCTTGTCGAGATAGGCATCGTCCGTCGTGTAGCTGTTGATCCCCTCAAGGCGAATGCACCGGAAGAGTTCGTTCACCCGGGTCCGCACGGTCTGGTCGTCGACGAGGCTCACATAGGGCAGCATATGCGCAAGCCGGGTCTCGCGCGCATACCAGTCTGGCGTCATTGTGCGGGCATCGAGCGCAGCATCACGGGCGTCATCACGGGGCATAGCTGTCCCCGCCATGGATGGACCTGTTGCGCGTGGGCGGTGTCTCCTGCAGGGCTGTCATCATCACGTCGATGAAACGCGGGTCCCAATCTGCGGCCTTCCAAAGCACCGGGTAGAGAAGGGCCGCGACAGCCAGTACCGCGATGTGCTGGACCCAGACGAACAAGAGCACCGACCCGAAAAGCCAGACCATCGCGTACATGATGGGCAGGCCCAGAAGCTTGGGCGGGCGCACGAGGCCGAGAAAGAGAGGCGAGCGCTCAGCCACCGGCAAAGACCGCGGCAACGATGGTGGGGGCAGCCGCGACACCGGCGATGCCGACCAGGACCCAGAGCGCCTGGCGCAGATCGATGATGTTGAAGAACCAGCTGAGAAAGACCCCGAGAACGGCAAGCGTCGCGATGACAACGCCAAGTGGGCCGGTCAGCGCATCGACGATGCCCTGTAACAGGCTCTGGATCGGGGAGAGATCGATGCTCTGTGCTAGGGCGGGCTCGGCAATGAACAGGAATAGCGCCAGCGAGGCGACAAAGAGGTTTGAAATCTGTCTCACGAATTTGATCCTTCCAATCGGGCCACGACAGCCATGACGCGGGCCACGTGGTTCTGGGTTTCTCGGTAAGGGGGAATGCCACCGTGTTGGCGCACGGCGTCCGGCCCCGCGTTGTAGGCCGCCAGCGCCAGATGCGGATCGCCGAACGTCTCCAGCATCATCGCGAGGTAGCGGGCAGAGCCGTCGAGGTTCTGTTGGGGGTCACGCGGGTCGACGCCCAGATCACGCGCGGTGTCGGGCATCAGCTGACCAAGGCCAATGGCGCCCGCATGTGAGATCGCATCCTGCCTGTAGGCGCTCTCAACCTCGATATTGGCGCGGTAGAGGCTCAGCCAGTCCGTGACGGAAAGCTCCGCGCGCCTTAGGCCGGGGTGGCTGGCATAACGCAGGGCCGTGGTCTCTATGGCGTTTAGGACATCGGCACGGGGCAGGGGTGCCGGACCGACACGGGCTGCAAAGCGCATCGCTTCTCGCTCTGGCACAGTTTCATCGCTGCCGAAAATCGCAAGTTCGTCGGCTGCCGATCCCTGACCGATGCCGTCATTGTAGTTCCGAGCAAAACTGCTCTGAGACCGGGATGGGGTCAGAGAGCCGTCGCTCTCCATGACCAGGACCATTTGCGCTGAGGCAGGTGCTGCGACCAGCCAGAGACAGACGAGGTTAGCTGCCAGCGCCCTTGTCTGATGGGGCTTTGTCTGACGGCGCGAGTTTGTGGGTCCGGCTTGTTCCCGCTTCAAGCGGCAGGTCGACATGCGCAAAACCAAGGCCAATGAAGAAAGACACCACGCCGGAGATCGTTTTGAATTCGCGGATCTTGATATCGTTGTAGGTCGTCCGCGTGCGGGCGGTGACGAGGAGCTTTTCCACCCCGTCATCAGAGACAACGCGCATGATCCAGACCCCGTAATAGCTGGGGCCTTTCTTATGTGCCGACTCCTGGCACAGGATTTCTGCGCTATGGCCGCTTTCCACGAGCTCGCGGAATCTGGCTTCCGTAACCACATTTGGTGCTTCGATGTCCCAGTTCATGGCCCGGCTCACGCTTTCTCCAATGGCGCAACCTCGGGGATTCCTACTTGAACCCCAGAGTTACGATATTATACTATCAACCGCAAGATGTAATATCGTGCTTTAGCTGTAGTTTGGTTACGCAAACACTAGTCACGGCCAGTGTCCGCGATCAAGGAGATAACAGGTTTGAGAAACCCAAGGTTGACAGGCCTGCTCTCATTACAAGCTATGGCCCTCCTGATCTGCCTCCCCGGGCCGGGTTTCGCGGAATCCTGCTTCGCCCCGGCTCGTCCTTTCCTGCCAAGCGATTCGCAGGCAGCGCGAGACTATGCGGACATCATCCGTGGCGATTTCGAAAATTACATCCAGGATATCCAGAGCTACTTCCGTTGCCTCGACGGTGAACGGGCCCGTGCCTTCGAGGAAGCGAGGGAGGTCAGTGAGGACTACGGCCGATTTCTGCAATTGGTAGGGGATTGATGGGCAGCCTCGGGAGCATCAGACTTGCAGCCCATGGAAACCAGACGCCGATAACACCCTCAAATATCTACTTTTTAGATAATAGATTTCATCCGCTAGCGACGTCACAAAAGGTATGTGACGCGTGGCAAAGACAATCAGAAGCACGGGACAGGTGGCACTTTGCCAGGCATTGGTCGACGCCCGCATCAAGGCGGGCCTCGGTCAGGAGGACTTGGCGGTCAAGCTCAAGTGCCATCAATCCCTCATTGCCCGCCTTGAAAGCGGTCAGCGCCGGGTCGACGTCGTCGAACTGGTCGTTCTGGCGCGCGCCATTGGCTTTGACCCCTTCAAGGTTCTGGCGATCGTTGAAGCCGCCACGGAGCCCGACCACCGGATTTGATCCATTTCATCTTTCGAGAACACGGGTGCCGACTTCTCCCAGTGTGAATTCGCTACCGCGAGGAAGAACAGTAACCGATATTAACGAGGCCCGGCATACGGTTGCAGCAAACGCTCTGGGATCTGAGCTGCTATCCGCAACGCCAAATAGCAGGAAGTCAGTAAACAGTGAACGAAGATAAGATCGAAGGCGTCGCGATTGCCAATTTGATTGCAGCCGATGAAGAAACCATTGTCGGCTGGGTATATCGCTGGAACACAGGTGCTCTGGCAATCCGGTGGGACATGCATGGCCCGCAGCGTGTCTCAAAGATTTACCCGGAGCTCTGCGATGCGGATAAAGCCGAAATTGACTTCGCGTCTCTCATGCAGCTGCCCTGTCGCAACGACTGACATGGTAGAATATGGCCTTTATGGCCCTCGATTGTGTGAGTGTGCCTGCGTTGCAGGTTTGATTTCGTACAAGGCTCTGCGCGACGTCGCGGCGCCTCAACAGTCAGTAATTGACCTGCTCGAAGCCGTAATTCCCGCTATAGTCACGCCACTCTACGAAGACGGATCTGTGATAAATGCTCGGGCAGTGCTCGCCCCACCGCTCGAGACCGGCATGCGCAGCAGGAAGCGCTGCGGGTGACGACGCCCTCCAAGAAAAATCGCCCTGGATCCCGTAGGTGCCGAGGACAACGACGGCGCTGCGGTTGCAGTCGCCATCTCGCCCGGATTCGTGCTGGCGGGCATATCGAACGTCAAAGACGCGGATGGAGCGCACGAAATTGAATTCAGGCCCACTGATATCGATGTCGGCGCGGTCTTCTACGAGATGGAGGGCGTAATCAGCCCTTACGAGGTTGTCCCAGGCCGCGTTGGAGCCTCTGAACCCGCGCATCCCGCCTGTTGTGGCGGCCTGATCGAAGAGCGGGGCTGAAGAGTTTGATGAGGTTCCTGAACCACCATATAGGGCATCGAAGATCCGGTCCGTGGGGCGCGACCTGGCAGGCCCATCGTAAGACGCACCCATGGGGCAGCGCCAAATCTGCAGCGGCGGCTCCACCGGCCAAGGTGTGATGCGCCGGATGAACTCGGCCCGCGCGCGTGCGCATGGCACGGAAGCCGGCCACCCACCGGACAAACACAGCAGGATGGCGCAATCGATCTGATAGGTTTGGGCGCGGGCTTGCGTCGGAACTGTTGGCCCGGTCAAGGCAAGAGCTAAAAAGGCCGCCAGAGGGAGGTTTTTGAATTCGAAACGCATGGCAAGAACCCTTGACAATCTTCACTCAGCATACATACGAAAATATACTATTGCAACATTGATGATGCGTGTTGCGGTTGCGGCGGTCAGCAAGATCGCGAGCTGACAGCGTCGGCTTGCCCACCCTGAGGAAACCATGCGTTCCAGCGATTAGCCTTGATCGCATTGATTGCGATGATTACAATCTGCTCAGGAGGATATCATGGCAAGCATTACCATCCGGAACCTTGATGATGACGTGAAGCGCCGCCTTCGCATCCGCGCGGCCGAGCATGGCCGTTCGATGGAAGAGGAGGCGCGCGAAATCTTGCGCCATGTCGTCGGTGAAGCGAAGCCATCCCACGATCTTGCCGCGGCGATCCGGGCGCGGGTCGCGCCGCTGGGTGGCGTTGATCTCGACCTTCCGCAGCGTGAAGCCATGCGTGAACCGCCCGCGTTCGACCAGGCCTGACGCATGATCATCCTCGATACGAATGTCATATCCGAGCTGTTGCGCCCGGCCCCGGAGCCCAAGGTTGAACACTGGCTGTCCGCTCAGGACGGGCTCAACGTCTACCTGACCTCGATATCGGAGGCAGAGCTGCGCTACGGTCTCGCGATCATGGGGAACGGCAAGCGCCGCGCCGCGCTGGTTGACGCCGTGGACCGGATCTTGCGCGAGGACCTGGCCGGTCGGATCCTGCCCTTCGACAGCGCCGCTGCGCTGTCCTACGCCTCCATCGCCGCCGCACGACGGTCCGCCGGGCGACCGATTGCCCAGGCCGATTGCCAGATCGCATCCATTGCCCACGCCTGCGGCGCCACCGTCGCCACGCGCAATACGCCTGATTTCGAGGGTTGCGAGATCGGCCTGATCAACCCCTGGACAGCCGCATGAACGCCGTTGAGATTGAGCAAGCCGTTTCCGAACTCGCCGAGCAGCCCTTTGACGCGGCAGAGTTCCCCTATGCCTTCCTCATGGCCTTCGGAAACAAGGACACGACGATCAAGCGCCTGCGCACCGGCGCGTCGAACAAGTCCGACCTTGGCGGCGTCCTGCAGACCAACAACATCCACCTTGCGACCTGCGCCCCGGGCGACATCGCGGCGACCCTGCGCTCCTTACGCGACAGCCCCGCCACCACCCGCGCCAAGGCCAAGTTCATCTTCGCCACCGACGGCATCGACCTCGAGGCCGAGGATATCACCACCGGCGAAACCATCGCCTGCCGTTACACCGAGTTCCCCGACCATTTCGGCTTCTTCCTGCCGCTCGCTGGTATCTCCACGGTCAAGCAGATCCGCGAAAGCGCCTTTGACATCCGCGCGACCAGCCGTCTCAACCGGCTCTATGTCGAGCTGATCAAGGACAACCCCGACTGGGGCAGCGCTGACAAACGCCATGACATGAACCACTTCATGGCGCGGCTGATCTTCTGCTTCTTCGCCGAAGACACCGACATCTTCGTCAGCGACAACCTGTTCACCGCCACCATCGACCAGATGGCCAACCGCGACGGGTCGAACACGCACGAAGTCATTGGCGAAATCTTCCGGGCGATGAACACGCCAATCGCCAAGCGCGCCGAGGCCAAGCTGCCCCGCTGGGCCGACACCTTTCCCTATGTGAACGGTGGCCTCTTCTCGGGCAGCACCGATGTGCCGCGCTTTTCCAAGATCGCGCAGCGCTATCTCTCCCATATCGGCAGCCTCGACTGGACGCAGATCAACCCCGACATCTTTGGCTCGATGATCCAGGCCGTCGCGGATGAGGAGGAACGCTCGGTTCTCGGGATGCACTACACCTCGGTGCCGAACATCCTGAAGGTGCTGAACCCGCTCTTCCTCGATGATCTGCGGGCAGAACTGGAGGCGGCGGGCGACAACGCGCGCAAGCTGGCCAATCTGCGCGCCCGCATGGCCAAGATCCGCGTCTTCGATCCCGCCTGCGGGTCGGGCAACTTCCTTGTCATCGCCTACAAGGAAATGCGCAGCCTTGAGTATGAGATCAACAAGCGCCGGGGCGAGCCGCTGCGCCGCACCGACATTCCCCTCACCAACTATCGCGGGATCGAGCTGCGCGACTTCTCGGCCGAGATCGCGCGGCTGGCGCTGATCATCGCGGAATACCAATGCGACGTGACCTATCGCGGCCAGAAAGAGGCGCTGGCCGAATTCCTGCCGCTGGACGCACAGAACTGGATCACCTGCGGCAACGCCCTGCGGCTGGACTGGCTGTCGGTCTGCCCGCCCACGGGGACGGGGGTGAAGTTTCAGGCTTATGACCTGTTCATGTCCCCACTGGATCAGGCGCAGATCGACTTCGCGAATGAGGGGGGCGAGACCTATATCTGCAGGAACCCGCCGTATCTGGGATCAACCTGGCAAAGCACGGAACAGAAAGAGGATTTGCAGCGCATATTCGATGGGCGCACGAAAAGCTGGAAGTCGCTCGACTATGTTGCGGGCTGGTTCATGAAGGCCGCTGATTATGGGCTGCACACGCCCACCGTGTCGGCCTTTGTGTCCACCAATTCGATCTGTCAGGGGCAGCAGGTGCCGATCCTTTGGCCGCTGATCTTCAAGATTGGGCATGAGATTGCTTTTGCCCACACCAGTTTCAAATGGGCGAACCTTGCCAGCCATAATGCGGGCGTGACCGTGGCGATTGTTGGAATTTCCAATCATGCGGGGCAAGTGCGCAAACTGTTCTCGCTGGCAGATGATGGCGGGTCCGTTGTGAAGGAATCGGACAACGTCAATGCCTATCTGGTGGCCGCGCCGAATGTGATAGTGGACAAAGCCAGTAGGCCGTTAAACGGCACCGCCAACATGAGCTTTGGGAACAAGCCCGTTGACGGCGGGCACCTGCTCCTGAGTGCAGACGAAGTGCGGACCCTTGGTCTGACCCCCGACCAACATAACAAATTCATCCGCCGGATTTATGGTTCTGCGGAGTTCATTCGCGGATTGGAACGCTATTGCTTGTGGATTGAGAACGATCATCTGCAAGAGGCGTTGGCGATTGAAGCAATTCGCCAACGCATAGAAGGCGTGCGCATGATGCGCTTGAATAGCCGCGACAAGAGCGCCAACGAGATGGCAAGTCGCGCCCATCAGATGCGTGAAATGCGGATCGGAAAGAATTGGACGCTCACTGTTCCTCGAACGTCTTCTGAAAACCGCCCATATTTGCCGAACGGCATCATTGATGCGCGCTCAACAGTGACCAGTGAAACCTTCGCCCTCTACGACGCCCCGCTCTGGAACATGGCGCTGATCGCCTCGCGCCTGCATCTGGTCTGGATCGCCACGGTCTGCGGCAAGATGAAAACCGATTTCCGCTATTCCAACACCATGGGCTGGAACACCTTCCCCGTCCCGAAACTGACGGAAAAGAACCGCGCCGACCTGACTGCGGCGGCAGAAGGCATCCTTCTGGCCCGCGAGGCGCATTTCCCCGCCACCATCGCCGACCTCTACGACCCCGAGAAAATGCCCGCCAACCTCCGCGCCGCGCATGATCACAACGACGAGGTGCTGGAACGCATCTACATCGGCCGCCGCTTCCGCAACGACACCGAACGGCTGGAAAAACTGTTCGAGATGTACACGAAGATGACGACGAAGGTGAGCGCATGAGCGACTTTAACAGCATGACGTTGATGGCAGCGGGCGAGATGATTGCTGAAATGTCGACACAAACCGCTTTCTCGTCTCTCACCCTAGGGTGGGGTGTTGACGAATTCTGTGGTTCTGGATCGGTAGCATCGAAGGCCAATGAAATGGTTCGGTTCGCAAGAAGCAGTATGGGGGGACGTTCTGTTCCGACGGTCAACGGAAACTGTGACCTAAGCAGAGCCATGATTGAGCATGCAATTACGGCATCCGAGCAAAGCAAGCGCAACAAGCCAGATGTCTGGTTGCGTCTTCTTGCTGGTCTGAAAATGGATGGCTTCACACTTGTGGAAGAGGAGGTTCCAGACCCAATGGGCAGATCTTCCATTTTCGATGACGCTCCAAGGGTCATTAAACAGACTGTTCTCAGGCGGATGCTGCCTGAGGATGTACCTGAGACAGATTTTCGAGAGGCGACCAGCGAAATTGAGGCCTTACTTGGTCGGCACGGGTTGGGCGCCGCCAAGGGGCATTTGGATCAAGCGATTCAGAACTTTTCGCAAGGGAACTGGTCTTCCGCCAACGCGATGATCAGAAATTTCTATCAGGAACTGCTGGACAAAATTGCGGAATATTTTGGATGTGATCCTAAGGTTAGCGATGACGCAAAGAGGCAATATCTTGCAGATACAAAATCGGGACCGTTCCTACTTCACGAATACAATGAGTGGGAGAACGACAGAGGCAAACCTGCGTACGTATTGGGGTTGTGGGCAAGATTGCATCCGCACGGTAGCCATCCGGGCCTGTCAGATGAAGAAGATTGTGCTTTTCGGTTTCAAATAATCCTGATCACAGCCCGCATATTTTTAAGACGTTTTGATAAGCGGGTGAGAGGTCAATGATCAAAGGTTTTCCCTCCAATTCGATTATTTATGCCACCAACGGTAGCCCGGCCAAGCCGAACGACCTGGGCCGGCGGGCAATACAGGAATGCCCCTACGACAAACGCTACCCAGGCGTGGTGGGTCAGAAAGTGGACACACTATGACCCTTGACCCTGTCATGAGCGCGGAACGCACCCGCAAACTGGTGGACGATCTGCGCGCCAAACCAGCGGAAACCACCTGGATCGAGTTCAAGGAAAACAACGCCGACGGACCGTTGATCGGCAAGCTGATCTCGGCCTTGTCCAATGCTGCACGGCTTGCCGATCAGCACTTCGCCTATGTGGTTTGGGGGGTGAGAGACGGTGATCATGCGGCTGTCGGCACGATTTTTGAGCCGACAGTGAAGAAGGAGAAGGGGCAGCCGCTCGAACTGTGGGTGGCCAACCACCTCCAGCCGGGCATCGAGTTCCGGTTCGAAGAGGTCGATCATGACGGGCAGCGCCTGATCCTGCTGACTATCCCCGCCGCCGCAACCGCTCCGGTAGAGTTTGACCGCACAGCCTATTTGCGCATCGGCAGTGCCACGCCGCGCCTGTCCGACCATCCGGAACGCCTGCGTGCCCTCTGGAGCAAGTTGCAGCCCTACGCTTGGGAGACAGGCGTCGCGGCGCAGTTCCTGTCCGGCGACGACGTTCTTGCGCGGCTGAATTACGCCAACTACTTCGATCTTACGGGCCAGCCCTTGCCGGATAACAGGCAGGGGATCTTCGACAGGCTATTGGCAGATCGTCTGATCCAGAAAGATGTAAGCGACCGCTGGAACATTACCAATCTGGGCGCAATCCTGTATGCTAAGAAACTTTCCGATTTCGGCCCCTCTGTAGAGCGCAAAGGGGTTCGTTTCGTGGCCTATGCTGGCACCGGACGTGCAGATGACGTGAGCCACCGCCAGGACGGCCAGCGCGGCTATGCAGCGGGATTTCAGGGGCTGGTGGATTACATCGACGGCCTTCTGCCCCGCAACGAATTGATTGGTAAAGCATTCCGCGAGGAGCGTCCGCTCTACCCGTCGATAGCGATCCGCGAATTGATCGCCAACGCATTGATCCACCAGGACATGACGATCACCGGTGCCGGTCCACTCATCGAGTTATTCAGCGATCGCATGGAGATCACGAACCCGGGCGCCCCCTTGGTTAGCCCCGACCGGTTTTTGGACTCGCCCCCGCGTTCCCGAAATGAAGCTCTTGCTTCCTTGATGCGGCGCATGAAACTTTGCGAAGAACAAGGCACCGGCATCGACAAGGTGATCTCGGCGGTTGAGCTACACCAGTTGCCCCCACCGGATTTCCGCATGGAGGGAGACGCCGTGCGCGTGGTTCTGTTTGCACCACGCCGCTTTGCGGACATGACACCGGAAGAAGCCGTGCGAGCGTGTTACCAACATGCCGCGCTCAAATACGTAGGCGGTCAGAAGATGACGAACGCGACACTTCGGGAGCGGCTCGGCATCGACGACCAGAACGCTGCGCAGGCGTCGCGGGTTATTCGCGCGACGCTGGATGCTGGTCTGATCCGTCCTGCGGATGCTGAACGCCCTCGTGCTGGATATGTCCCCTCATGGGCGTGACAGGGATAACATTTGATCGGGTTTTGATTGTGCGTATGTGGGCTAGAGGGCGTAATTTTGGAAAATACATATAAATCATACTGTTACAACGGGCCGCGTGCGGTCTCGCTACTTGATCGGGTTTTGATTGCCCGCCCCAAAGCGAATGATTCCGCGCCCCTCAGAAGGAAAACATCATGACACAGCAGGTTCCTTCCGTCTCTGTCAATTATGCGGCCAATGGAAGCTCGAGCAAATCGAACGAGCTTGGCATGCGCGAAATGCAAGAGGGTGCCTATGAGAAGCGGGGCGAGCAATACCTGCTGATCAAGTCGCCGCCGGCATCTGGCAAGAGCCACGCGCTCATGTTCATCGCACTCGACAAGCTGCACAATCAAGGCCTGCGTCAGGCCATCGTCGTGGTGCCAGAAAAATCCATCGGGTCCAGCTTCAACGACGAGCCGCTGAGCAAGTACGGCTTCTGGGCAGACTGGACAGTGCAACCGCGATGGAACCTGTGCAACGCTCCCGGCGGGGATGACGGCAAGGTCGGCGCTGTCGGCAAGTTCCTGGCGAGCGACGATAAGATTCTGGTCTGCACCCACGCGACCTTTCGGTTCGCCGTGGACAAGTTCGGGATTGAAGCGTTTGATGATCGGCTCATCGCGGTAGATGAGTTTCACCACGTCTCTGCCAACCCTGATAATAAGCTGGGCACGCATCTGGGCGCCCTTGTCGCGCGCGACAAGGTGCATCTGGTGGCGATGACCGGGTCCTATTTCCGCGGCGATGCCGAAGCCGTTCTGTCGCCCGAAGATGAGGCAAAGTTCGATACCTTCACCTATACCTACTATCAGCAGTTGAATGGTTACAAATACCTCAAGACGCTCGACATCGGGTATTTCTTCTATTCCGGGTCCTATGCGGACGACATCCTCAAGGTTTTGGATCCGACCGAGAAGACGATCCTTCACATCCCGAACGTGAACTCGCGCGAAAGCACCAAGGACAAGCATCGCGAGGTCGAGCATATCATTGACGCCCTGGGCGATTGGCAGGGAGCGGATCCCATCACGGGCTTTCAGCTGGTCAAGACGCCCGACGAGCGAGTCTTACGCATCGCCGATCTGGTGGACGACGAGCCATCCAAGCGTGACAAGGTTTCCGCCGCGCTGAAAGACTCCACGCAGAAGAACAACCGCGATCATGTCGACATCATCATCGCCCTGGGTATGGCGAAAGAAGGGTTCGATTGGATCTGGTGCGAACACGCCCTGACGGTGGGTTATCGCGCCAGCCTGACGGAGATCGTGCAGATCATCGGCCGCGCCACCCGCGATGCCGAGGGCAAGACCCGAGCGCGGTTCACCAACCTTATCGCGGAGCCTGGCGCCGCGGCCGAAGCCGTGACCGAGGCAGTCAACGATACACTGAAGGCGATCGCTGCAAGCCTGCTGATGGAGCAGGTGCTGGCCCCACGTTTCAACTTCACACCCAAGACCGTGAAAAGTGGCCCTGTCGAAGGGTTCGATTACGGCGAGGGCGGCTATGACCCCAACAAGGAGAACGTTGGCTTCAGCGAGGCCAGCGGACAGTTCCAGATCGAAATCAAAGGCCTGGTCGAACCCAAGAGCAAGGAAGCCAAGCGCATCTGCCAAGAGGACCTCAATGAGGTGATCACAGCTTTCGTTCAGGACAAGACTACGATCGAACGGGGCCTCTTCGACGAAGAGCTGGTGCCGGAGGAACTGACGCAGGTTCGCATGGGCAAGATTGTCGGTGCCAGGTTCCCAGAGCTAGATGCAGAGGATCAGGAAGCGGTGCGCCAACACGCAGTTGCTGCGCTGAACCTGACCCAAAAGGCGAAAGAGATCGCGCTGTCGAACCGCGATGACACAGAAACAACCGGCAATACCGCCTTGATCGACGGGGTGCGCAAATTCGCAATGGACGTGCGCGAACTCGACATCGATCTGATTGATCGCATCAATCCGTTCGGCGAAGCCTACTCGATTCTGGCAAAGACGATGAGCGAGGAAAGCCTTCGGCAGGTTCAGGCCGTCATCTCGGCGAAAAAGGTGCAACTGTCACCGGACGAGGCGCGAGATCTGGCGAAACGCGCCGTCAAGTTCAAGCAGGAGCGGGGCCGTCTGCCTTCCATCACATCGCCTGATCCGTGGGAGAACAAAATGGCCGAAGGCGTCGCCTATCTCGCGCGCATGAAGCAGGAGGCTACCTATGGCTAAGGGTTTCACTGACGAAGACGACGCCCTCCTTGCTGAGCTTGGCGTCGAGGTCGAGGTCAAGAAGCAGCTCAGCCGCACACCACGCGAAGAACGCATCATCGCAGGTTTTGAGGAAATCTTGCGATTTGCAGATGAGCATGGCCGGCCTCCCCAGCACGGGGAGGATCGTGATATCTTTGAACGCCTCTACGCCGTGCGTCTTGATCGGATCCGCGACTTGCAGGAATGCCGCGACCTCCTTGCCCCACTCGACGAGCAGGGTCTCCTAGCAAACACCCCTGCGCCCTCAGCATCAGACTCCGATGACCTCGATGACGATGCCCTCCTCGCCGAACTGGGCGTGGAAGTTGCTAAATCACCCCTCACGGAATTGAAGCATGTCCGGTCAACAGCCGAGAAAAAGGCCGCCGATGAAGTCGCCAATCGCGAAAAATGCGAAGATTTTTCGAAGTTCAAGCCATTGTTCGAGATGGTCCAGAAAGAACTGGATAGCGGTTTGCGGGAGACCCGCCCTTTCGAGATGAAAGCCGAGATTGAGAAGGGCCGCTTTTTCATCGTCGGCGGTCAGAAAGCCTATGTTACTGAAAAGGGTGAGACCATCACGAATGAGCAAGGTCGTACCGATGCTCGTCTGCGGGTGATTTTTGACAACGGCACCGAGAGCAACATGCTGATGCGCTCGCTCCAGCGCGCGTTGAACAAGGACGGCGCGGGACGCCGAATCACTGACCCATCGGCAGGCCCACTTTTTTCGGACCAGACAATCGATGGTGATGAGGCGAGCGGGATCATTTATGTGCTTCGCAGCAAATCCGATCATCCACTCGTCACAGAAAACCGGGAACTGGTGCACAAGATCGGCGTTACCAATATGAGCGTCGAGAAGCGGATCGCCGGCGCGCAGTTGCAGCCGACGTTTCTGATGGCGAATGTCGAGGTGGTCGCGACATACGAGCTCTACAACATCAATCGGTCCAAGTTGGAGAACCTGATCCACCGCATTTTCGAACCTGCACGGCTCGAGATCGAGATCATGGATCGCTTTGGAAGGCCTGTGGTCCCGCGAGAATGGTTCCTCGTTCCTCTCTTTGTCATCAACGACGCTGTCGAAAAGATCAGGGACGGCACAATAACGGGCTATCACTATGACCCCCGCGCTGCCGGACTCAAACGTATTTCGGGGGAGATGCCGCAATAGATGCTGCGTGACACTCTATGGCACCTCGACCAGCGGGATGCATGGATCGGAGAAGGATTGCGCTTGAACTCGCGGAATATGGTCGAGCGCCATCACGTGCACGTGCACCGGCACCCCAGCGTACCGCCAACCTTCTATCTTGCGCCTTTTGTTTTCTAACAAGAGTCGCAGTCGGGGGTAGCGCGCACCCGCGTACATGATAGATTCGCATAATGAAGTTTATGTTAATTTATTTTCCACAAGGGTTACGGCGTCCGGGTAAGATGGTCTGTGGCATTTCCAGCGGCGGCTAGGAGCCGCCTACGTGGCCGCCGCAAGTGCCAGTTTTCTAATCATTTTAGGGTCCTTCCCTGGTTGAAGGGAAGAAGGGAAGATAACGGAGCCCTCAATGGGCTCCGTTATCAAGTTGTCAGCTGGCGTCCTTGAATTCAGCGTATTCGCCCCGCACCTGAACGGTCACAGTGGCAGCCTCACTGTCGCGATTGCGCCAGAACCAGCCATGTTCGCCGTCGAATGCAGCAACAATCTCGCCTTCGTCACCCGTCGATCCACGACCCTTTTCGTAGGTCACCGAATTACCGCCGCCGTGGCCGTGCATGTCGAAATTCACCCGACCGCCTTCGACCAGCATTCGGTATTGGCCCCATCGGAAGGTTTCTTCGTAGAACCACGCTAAGGGGGAACTTTCAGAGAACATCTTCACGTTTCCCAGTCTCTGGCTGGTCTGATGTTCAGCGGCCGCGCAATTTTGCGGTCAGCG
>NZ_JBPWNX010000027.1:0-18718 GCF_054954595.1 Actibacterium sp. D185-2 | reverse complement strand
GTTCAAAGAACCCCCATTCCTCGTCCGACATAAGGTCTCGTGCCAAGCTGGTCTC
Organism: Actibacterium sp. D185-2; assembly: GCF_054954595.1. Lineage (NCBI taxonomy): Bacteria > Pseudomonadati > Pseudomonadota > Alphaproteobacteria > Rhodobacterales > Roseobacteraceae > Actibacterium > Actibacterium sp. D185-2. The sequence goes on along the minus strand of NZ_JBPWNX010000027.1, from coordinate 18,663 downwards.
CATCGCAGATACCAGCTTGAATCACGCCTGAACCGCCGTGTGAATCCCTTTTGTCAACACGACCTAGGAATGCCTATCCAGATTGTGCCCCACTTCGCCAACAGCTTCGAAGGATTGAAATGTCTGCAACAATAATCGAGAAAGCGAGGTAACTTGCGTCGTAAACCAAATAATGACTTCGCTCGCAACAGTTCAGTTATAGGGTAAGCGTCCATTTCTGGCACACTTGTGGGTTCAGTAGGCCCCCCGATCTTTATGTCACGGCGAAGTCTGGGACGAAGGAGGTGTCGATGGCGCGGCTGAGTGAGGCGAAACGCAATGAACTGGAGGCGTTCTGGCGAGCGCATATCCAGGGATGGCGGGACAGCACGTTGAACCAGCGGGAATATTGCGAGGCACACGGGTTACCGCTGAAGCGGTTCGGGAACTGGCGGGCGAAGTTCCGGCACGAGGATCCTCAGCTGACGGGCAAGTTGCTCTACCGGCGCGGCGAGGGGTCTGAGCATATGCTTACGCATATGCGTAGCGCTGCGGAAACTCCCTATATTCCGTCGGGGCGACCTGGCGAGAACGGTCGGCGCCGGAACTTCGGCGTGGCGGATAAACGTCGGATCGTCGAAGAGGCCAGCAGCCCGGGGGCCAGCGTATCGGGTGTCGCGAAAAAGTACGGGATCGGTGCCCGGCTGCTGTTCCAGTGGAAGAAGGACCTGATGCCGGATCCCCGATCTGAACCGGTCTTCGCGGAAGTGAAGCTCGAGGGTGCAGCGGCGCCGGCGGCAATGGCCTCATCACCGCTTGCGCCGCCCATCGTGGTTGAGCGGGCTGCTCCGGGCATCGAGGTCAGTTTGAAGGGAGGCCGGCGGGTACGGTTCGACCGGGAAACCGATCCGGAGGTGATCCGGAGGCTGGTCGTGCTGCTGGAGGGGGCGGAACGATGATATCGGCACATCGGGGATGAAGGTACATCTGGCGCTTGGCTACACCGACATGCGCAAGGGAATGGACGGTCTGGCGATGCTGGTGCAGTCGGTGCTGCAAACGGATCCGTTCTCGGGTCATTTCTTCGCCTTCCGCGGACGCAAGGCGAACCTTCTCAAGATCCTGTGGTGGGATGGAACCGGTCTCTGCCTGTTCAGCAAACGGCTCGATGGCACGGGCTTTCCCTGGCCCTCGGCCGAGGTTGCCGGCGAGACGGTGACGCTCAGTTCGGCACAGCTGTCGATGCTGCTGGAGGGCATCGACTGGCGTGCGCCGGAGCGGCGGTGGCGACCCTCGGCAGCGGGGTAAGCGGCCTGCGGCGGATTGACTCAGGACCGTTGTTTGCAAGGCAGAAGCGCCTTGCTGCATGGTATCATAGGGTATGTTCATCGACCTCACCGCCCTGCCGGAAGACGTGGAGACCCTGCATCGGATGATCGGCGATCTGGTCCGCGAGCGTGACAGCGTGCGGATCGAGGCGGAGGCCGAGATCGATCGGCTGAAGCGGATCCTGAAAACCCTGCAGCGGATGCAGTTCGGACGGCGCTCGGAGCAGCTTGACCCCGACCAGTTGCAGCTCGGTCTCGAGGACGTTGCCGCCGATCTGGCGGAAATCGAAGAGGCTGCCGAGCGCAACAAAGGCCGTCGTCGCGCGCCGGCGGATCGTGCCGGTGAGCGCCTCTGCCTTCCGGACCATCTTCCGCGCGAGGATCGTGTCGTCGATGTGGATGCAGATCTCTGCCCCTGCTGCGGGGGCTCGCTGCACCTGATCGGCGAGACCGTCAGCGAAATCCTCGATCATGTGCCGGCGCAGCTGCGGGTCGTGCGCATCCGTCGCCCGAAATACGGCTGCCGGACCTGCGGGACGATCCACGAGGCGCCGGCGCCCGAGCGGCCGATCGCGAAGGGGCTGGCGAGTCCGGCCCTTCTGTCGCATGTACTCATCAACAAGTATTGCGATCATCTGCCGCTTTATCGGCAAAGCCAGATCTTTGCCCGCCAGGGTGTCACGCTGAACCGTTCGACGCTGGCGAACTGGGTTGCCGGGTCAGCCTGGTGGCTGGCCCCGATCCGGGACCGGATCACCGATCATGTCATGTCAGCGGACAGGGTCTTTGCCGACGACACGGTGTTGCCGGTGCTCGACCCCGGTCGCGGCCGGACCCGAACGGGTCGCCTCTGGGTCTATGCCCGGGATGGTCGGCCATGGGGCGGAAATGATCCACCGGCGGCCGTCTATCATTTTAGCCAGGACCGGAGGGCCGAACGGCCAGCCGCGCATCTGGCTCGGTTCCAGGGAATCCTGCAGGTAGATGGCTATGCCGGGTTCGAGCGGCTGGCGGCGCGTGGCGACATCGTCCTGGCGGCCTGCTGGGCCCATACACGGCGGAAGTTCTATGAGGTGCATCAGGCGGCCGGATCACCGATCGCACACGAGGTCCTGCGCCGGATCGCAGCCCTCTATGCGGTTGAAGCGGAGATCCGCGGCAGGCCCCCTGCCGAACGGCGGGCAGCAAGGCGACAGCGCGCACGGCCGATCACCAATGACCTGAAACCCTGGCTCGAGCGGCAGCTTCCGCGTCTGCCACAACGCAGTGGCCTGACCCAGGCGATCCGTTATGCGCTCGCCCGCTGGCTGGCGCTCTGCCGGTTCCTGGATGCTGGCCGGATCGACCTCGACACAAATACCGTCGAACGCGCCATCCGCCCGGTGACCCTCGGGCGCAAGAACCATCTCTTCGCCGGCTCCGACGGCGGTGCGGAACGATGGGCGACCATGAGCACACTGATAACAACCGCCAAGCTCAACAACGTCAAACCTCAGGCCTGGATCACCGATGTCCTGCAGCGCATGACAAATGGCCATCCAATCAACCGCGTCGACGAACTCCTGCCCTGGAACTGGCAGCCCAGCGCGCACTGACGCCGCAACGTGTCAGAAATGGACGCTTACGAACTGGATCTCGGTGGCGCGATCCTGCCGATGCAGACCTTCGGTGTCGTTTGAGCGACGTCGCGCGAGACGAAATCTGGTATCGTGGCGTGGACTCACAGCATGACGAACGACGCTACCCGGGCCTCTGCGGCACCGGCGATGGATGCATTGTTCCCGTCGCAGATGGAGGCCGAACCCGGTGGCGGATTCCGAGGTCACAGACAGAGCACGCGATGGCCCGCCCCTTGTTCGGGCGGCAGAGTATGTGCGCATGTCTACCGATCATCAGCGCTACTCGACGGAAAATCAGGCGGCGGCAATTCAGACCTATGCGGCACGGCGCGGCATGGAGATCGTCCGCACCTACGCCGATGAAGGAAAGAGCGGGCTGCGGATCGAAAGCCGGGACGCACTGAAGCAGCTGATCGAGACCGTCACGTCTGGAAGCGCAGATTTCGACGTCATCCTTGTCTACGACATCAGCCGTTGGGGCCGTTTCCAGGACGCAGACGAGAGCGCCTATTACGAATACATCTGCCGGCGCGCCGGGATCGACGTGCACTATTGCGCCGAACAATTCGAAAACGACGGCAGCCCTATGGCCACGATGTTCAAGGGCTTCAAGCGCGCCATGGCTGGCGAATACAGCCGGGAGCTATCCAGCAAGGTTTTCGCCGGACAATGTCGCCTGATCGAGAAGGGTTTTCGCCAGGGCGGCCCAGCCGGGTTCGGTTTGCGCCGTCTGCTGATCGATCAGAACGGCGACCCCAAGCCCTTCAGCCCATCGACCACCGCGATCAGGATGTCTTGGACGCCCCGGTTGCGCAGTTCGTTCATCACCGAGAGCCAGAATTTGGCCCCCTCGTTGTCGGCGATCCAGAGCCCCAGGACCTCGCGCTCCCCGTCCCGGGTGACGCCTAGGGCGATGTAGACGGCCTTGTTCTTTACCATGCGGCTATCGGCATCGCGGATCTTCACCCGAAGCGCGTCGAAGACCACGATCGGATACATCCGGTCCAGCGCCCGGTGCTGCCAGTCGCGGACCTTGTCGAGCCCCGCGTCGGTGACCCGGTTGATGAGGTCCGGCGAAATCCGCAGGCCGTGGAGTTCCTCAAGATGGGCCTGGACATCTCGCACCGACAGCCCCGCAGCGTAGAGTGGACCACTTTCAGGGGACTACTCCAAGAGGGCTTCTTCCCGATTAGGATGAGTGACATATAGTTCCTACTCGGAAAGGCTGTTAACGCACCTGCGACTCTGCTCCTGATTTGCATAAATATTAGCCAAAACTTGCGGAGCCGAAGTCTTGCTGATGAGTTATTTCTGCTGACCGACACAGCTTCCGGGCACGATACAAGGTTTTGCGTGGTCGCATGCGATTACCTAGGCTATCACTTTTCTCGTGGTTGCGGAGTTTTCTAATGACAGCATATGAGATGAAATTATTCGTTCAGATTCCAGCTTTTAATGAGGAAGGTACACTCGCGACCGTCATCGAGGACATTCGCACGGCGACCGCCGGTCTTGATGCATCGATCCTCGTAATTGACGACGGTTCGACCGACCGCACGGTTGAAGTTGCCTTGGCATCTGGCGCGGACTGGGTCGCTCAGCATCCACAGAACGCGGGTCTTGCCCGAGCCTGGCAAACCGGTTTGACGGCAGCGATCAATCTGGGCGCGGACATCATTGTCAACACCGATGCCGACAACCAATACAACGCTGAATGCATCCCCAACCTGATCCACCCGATCGAAGAGGGCCAGGCCGATATGGTCGTGGGGGCCCGCCCGATCTCTGATACCGCGCATTTTTCACCGATGAAGAAACGACTGCAAAACTTGGGCAGCAGCATGGCGCGTCGGCTCAGCGGAACCAGCGTCGCTGACGCCCCCTCGGGATTTCGTGCCATGTCGCGCGAGACGGCGATTCACGCCAATGTTTTCACAAACTACACCTACACACTCGAAACGCTGATCCAGGCGGGGCGGAGCGGGCTTCGTGTCGTGTCGGTCCCCATCCGCGTCAACGGGCCCACGCGGCCATCACGGCTGATTTCGAGCATGTGGCGCTATGTGGTCCGCTCGGCCCGCGACATGGTCCGCATTTTCACGATCTATGCGCCGCTGCGCAGCTACTTCATCGCTTCGGTCACGCCGCTGGTGCTGGCGCTGGCTTTGGCCGTCCGCTACGGCGCGCTGGTTGTGTGGGTCGATCCAAGCCGCAGCCACGCGCCCAGCCTGATTTTCGCCGCGACGCTGGCGATGCTGGCCTTCCTCCTGATGGCCCTTGGGGTGATCGGTGATCTGTTGTCGGTCAACCGCCGTCTGCTCGAGGATTTGCGGCTGGCGACGCGACGACAGCAAGCAGACCAGGGAGCGCTGCGCGGACGCACGGCCTTCCGGCTGCTCCGCAAGGACGGGACCGAGGTCGAGCACGCCGCCACCCAACCGGGTGCGAACCTCGCGCGGGGCGCTTCACATTGACCAACCCGCGCGCCCGCCTGTTCGAACTTGCCGCCAAAAGTCTGCCCAAGATTCTGACCCTTCAGGACCGTAACCCGCACAGCCCGACCTATGGCTGCTTCGATCGCAAACACTGGCATCTCAAGGTGACCGATTTTCCCTCGGGCATGGCACAGGAATTCGTTCTGCCGCTGGCGCTTGCCTACGCGCATCCGTTTGACGGCAACCGGTTTCATGCCAATCCCGCGATCCGCGAATGGATCCGGGCCGGGATCGCCTTTGCCGCCGCATCGGCCCATGCGGACGGGTCCTGCGACGACTACTTTCCGTTCGAGAAGGCCGCCGGCGCCGCAGCGTTCACCCTCTATGCCATGATCGAGGCAGTCGAACTTGCCGATCTTGATCCCGCGCCCTTCCTTCCCTTCCTGCGGCGGCGCGGACGCTGGCTTGCCCGACACAAAGAAAGCGGGCGCTTGTCCAATCATGAGGCCCTGATCGCCAACGGCCTGTTCCGGCTGGCAAGATTGTCCGGCACCGCAGCTTTCGCGGACGCGGCACGGTCCCGCATCGGCCGGCTTTTGTCTTGGCAGAACCCCGACGAGGGCTGGTTCTATGAATATCAGGGTGCCGATCCCGGCTATCTGACTCTGACCATCGCCAACATTGCCGAAATCGAAGCCGCAGGTGACGCGCCGGGACTGCGCGCCCCCCTGGAGAAGGCGGTCCGGTTTCTTCATGCGCTGCAACCGCCCGACGGCTGGCTCGGCGGCGAATGGACCAGCCGCAACACCAACAATTATTTCCCTCACGGGTTCGAAATATGTGGGTCTTGGTTGCCCGCGGCCTTGCAGATCAATGACCGGGCCGTCGCCGCACTGGTCGATCCCCCTGAATATGACGACGATGCGATCATCGGCCATCATACGTGGAGCTATCTCAAGGCGGCACTGGCGTGGCGCGCTGCGCGCCCCGCCCCGTCGGCCACGCAGCCGGGCCATTGGCCCGTAGCGGGGTTGGTGATCCGTCAGGCAGGAGCGTTCACGTTGCTTGTTGCGACAAGAAAGGGGGGTAATTTCCGGCTTTTCCATCATGACAGACTGATCCATGCCGATACCGGCCCCTCATTGATCCTTCGCAACGGGAAAAAGTGGCACAACCTCGTCGCTCATCTCTGGTCCGACGAAAACCGGGTCGAGGTTGGTGACGACGCGCTTGGCGTTGCGGGCCGGATGGGCCGGGCCAAAGCCAGCCGGATGACGCCCGGCAAACTTATCGTCCTTCGACTTCTGATGCTGGGTCCGGGCCGCCTGAACCCAGATCTCGTGCGCCGAATTTTGCAGCGGTTGTTGATCACCGGCGCGCCCCGGTCCGCGCTGCGGTTTAGGCGCGATTTCCAGCTGACCGAAACCGGGCTCGAATTGCGCGACCGGATCGAAGGGCCCGGCGACATCTGCGAGGCCGGATTCGGCGCGGGGCAGAGTTCGATATACACGGTGATGAGTCGGGTCTGGCACGCCCCGCAACTGCAACCCTGGGAGGATGTAACAGAAGCGCTGCGACCCGGCGACGGATTGCGTCTGGACATGACCCGCCAAATCGGACCGCGCGAATGAAAAAACTGCTTTCCCTAGCGATCAGCCTGACGGTCCTGGCATTGCTGTGGTTTCAGTTGGATTTCGACCGGATATGGACTGCGCTTGGCCGCACCGACCCGATCCTGCTCGTCGCGTCTTTGGTCCTTCTGCTAGCGCTAATCCTCGCCTCGGTCGGGCGGCTCTGGGCGTTGGGTTGGGCTGGCGGCTTCACCCTTTCCCTGCGCGAGGCGACAGAGGCAACCTTTGCCGCAAACGCGCTGAACATGTTCCTGCCGGGCAAGATGGGCGACGTTTTGAAAGCTGGGCTTATGGCCGAAAACGATGCGGAACGCCTGCCCGGCGCGATTGTCCTGGGGATTTGGGAAAAACTGTCGGAACTGACACTGCTTTTCGTTCTTGCCACGATTGCCTTCGCAATCGCCGGGGGGGGAATACAGAACGCGCTCTGGACCGGTGCAGCGGGCGGCGCGGGGCTTCTTCTGCTGTTTTGGGACCGGCCGGTCGCCTCGCTGTTGCAAAGGGTCCGCCCTCTACGCAGCCTTGGCGCGGCCTGGTCGGGCGGGCTGGGCTTTCTGCGCCGTCGCCCCGCCGCGACGCTCGGCATCCTCGGCTGGAGCATGGCGATCTGGTTCGGCCATCTAATACAGGTGCTGATGATGGTCGCGGCCCTGGGTGTCACGGGGGACACCCCGTTCTGGGCCGCCGTCGCCGCCCGCGTGCCGGTCGCCATTCTGGCTGGCCTCGTGCCATTAACCTTTGCGGGTGTCGGCACACGCGACGTGGCTCTGGTGGTCCTTCTTGGGCCGCTGATCGGCACCGAAGAGGCGGCTGCGCTCGGCATCCTGTTCTGGCTGCGCTACCTCGTGCCCGGCATCCTTGGTGTCCCTCTTCTACCCCGTTTCTTTCGCGTGGCGGCGGCCCTGAGCCGAAAATCACCGACATGAGGGCCGATCCACATCGCACGATCACGCCGTGCATCGAACTGATCTGGATGATCGCGATCTTTCTGGTCTTTGCCTGCGCGCCCGTGCTGCCGGCTTTGGCCGACGCGCTGGCCTCGCCGTTTTCGCTTGTCCAAGACGATGGCCGCCATTTCGTCGTCTGGCTGCGGCGGTTGGCCGATCCGGGCCTGTTTCCAAACGATCCGATCGCCGACTACTTCCACAATCTGACCCCGCAGACCTATCGCCTGCTGGCATGGCCCGCCGTGCCGCTGGGCATAGATATGGAACTTTGGCATCTCTTCGTGCTGACCCCGCTGGCCGTCGGCACATTCCTGTGGGCCGCGAACCGCTTCGTGGCCCTTGTGGTGCCCGATGCCGTCACACGCGTAATTGTCGTCACCTACATGATGCTTGCCGTGTTCAGGGACGTACCTTTAGGCCTGCCGCGCAGCTTCCGCGAGGCGATTGTCCTGGGTGCCTTGGCGCTGTTCCTGCGGGGGCGGACGCTGCCGCTGATCGTCGTGATGGGCGTCGGGGCCAATCTCTATCCGGCCTCGGCGGCGGTGGTGGGGGTAACGATGCTTGTCGCCTCGCTCTGGCGATGGGGCGCGGCGCGGCGCGCGGACCGGGCTGAGGTGCTGCGTCTGTTCGTCGCCGCTGCCGCGTCATTTGCCGGGCTCGGCCTGTTTCTTTGGCAGGCAGGCGATGCCGGGGCCACCGTAACGCTGACCGAAGCGCGGGAAATGCCGATCTTCGGTCCCGGTGGGCGGACCATGTTCTTTTCGGGGGATGATCTGGCTGTCATACTGTGCAACCGGCGCGGTGGGTTGCTGCCCTTTTGCATAAAGGATGCGGGGGCCATCACGCTCGCGCTGACGGTCGCCGGACTGGTCGTAGGATGGCTGGCGCTAAGGCGGTTGGCACCTCAAAGTGATGCAACGGCAAGTCGCGGCCGTCAGGCATTGGTCGCGCTGGTCGCGGTCGGGATCGTGCTGGCCTTGTTGGCCTGGACTGTGGCGTTCAAGGCGCATCTGCCATCGCGTTACCGGATCGTATCCCTCGACATCGTCTGGAATATGGGTGCGGGCGCAATCGTGGCCGTGCTGGCGACGCTTGCCACTCGCTATCTGGGGCGTTGGTTACCGGCGGTGCCGCCCGCATTGATCCTGCTGACTGGCACCGTCGATCGGCCATCGGAACGGCAACTGATCCTCGACGAAACCCCTGCGATTTCCGCATTCCTGCGCAGCACGCCCAAAGACACGTTGACTGCCGGCCTGCCGGAATCGGGAGCAAGCATTCCCGCGTTTGCCACCCGGTCCATCTGGGTCACCCCCGAACTGACCGTCCCCTACAAGATGGGCTATTACCGCCTGATGGAGCAGCGCGCCGAGACCCTGTTCCGCCTGCTCGGCGGCCCGGTCGATGAAACCTGGCAAGTGCTTCTGACCGAAAGCGGCATCGACTACATGCTGGTCTATCGTGGTCCCGCCATGTCGAAACGGGCGTTGGAGATGCGTCTGGCCTGGTTAGGGACCTTCCCGGTCGCGCGGGTGTTCTTTGGCGGCGGCGCCTCGATCCGCGAAACAGTGTTCGACATGGAACTCGCCGCAACAAGCGAGTGCACTGTTATCGCCGAAGCCGGGATTGCGCTAGTCGGCATGGCTTGCTTTGCGGACAAAGCTCTCGTGCCGGATTGAGAACAGGTTGCCTTCAACGCGGCCTATGCCGATGAGCGCGAGTTCCGGTCGATCCCACCGGGCGAACGTGCAGCCTGGTGCTGTCAGACGAATTCGAACCAGTCTCTGCTAGGTCGTGTTGACAAAAGGGATTCACACGGCGGTTCAGGCGTGATTCAAGCTGGTATCTGCAATGGAGACCAGCTTGGCACGAGACCTGATGTCAGACGAAGAGTGGGTGGTTTTTGAACAGTTCATCTCGGCTGTCCGCGCCCCGAATGGGCGCAAACCGACCAACCACTGCCTTGTTCTTGATGGGATTTTCTGGATTGCTCGCACGGGTGCCCCATGGCGGGACCTGCCCGAAGAGTTCGGCAAATGGTCCAGCGTCTACCGTAAGCGTCCGGCGTCGCTGCTCTGACGGGCCATAGAGTGTGTTGATAGTGTCCACCATTGATAGTGGACATCTTGAGGGCAGATATGGCGGGTAAGAAGGGTCAGAAGAAGCGGTTCTGGTCGGATGAGGAGAAGGTTTCGATCTGCTTGCAAACCTGCGCGCCGGGGGTATCGGTAGCGCAGGTCGCGCGGCGGTACGCCATGAACACCAATCTGATCCACAAGTGGTTGCGTGATCCAAAATTTGCGCCTGATCTGAAGGCTGTCGAAGAACAGACTGCCCCTGAGCCGTGCTTCCTTCCAGTTGAGATCGTTGACCGGCCTTTGAGCGAAGAACCGGCCCCCCGCTTGCAGCCAATGCCGCATCCGGCCACAGCGCGATTGAGATCGACATCGCGGGCGGTCATCAGCTGAGGATTGTCGGTAGCTACGATCCCGAAGCATTGGCTCGGCTCATCCGAGGCCTTTCTGCATGATCCCTGTTCCAGCGAACACGCGTGTTTGGCTCGCTGTCGGTGTGACTGACATGCGGCGCGGTTTCACGACGCTGGGCATGAGCACTCAGATCTGGATTTGTTCGATGCGGCAAAGGCCGAGTAGAGCCGTTTTGTCGTCATTGCGCTTGTCAGGGCTGCCCACTCACCATAAACTCCATAGCGTAGGCTTGGCCCGCGCCTCCCCCCTCCAACCGGGGAAGTATCGCACATACGGGGTAACGAGATCATCGAACCATCTGTTCGAGCGTTCGCATAAGGAGGGGTTGCGTTTCTGGCTCGAAATGGAGGTTCTTTGATGAAGCTATCCGCCCCGATCTACCAACTGAAACGTCGAGCCAAGCTGCTGGCTCGGGACGAAAAAATTGCCCTGCACGAAGCACTGGATCGCCTCGCGCGTGAGGAAGGCTTTGCGGGATGGAGCCTGCTTTCCGCCGAGTTCGCAAAGAACTCGCCGTCGAAAGCGGTGCTATCCCGGCTTGCGGGCGGGGATCTGCTGTTGCTGGGCGCTCGACCCGGACACGGCAAGACTTTGCTGGGGCTTCAGCTTCTGCTCGATGCGGCCCGCGAGGGCAGGAGAGCGGTCTTCTTCACTCTGGAATACACCGAGCGCGAGACTAAGGAGCGCATCCATTCACTGGATGGAGACGCTCACGGCCTTGGCGACAAGCTGGAAATCGTGACGTCGGACGACATAAGCGCCGATTCCATTATCCAGCATCTTTCCGGTTCGTCCCGTGGAACAGTCGCCATCATCGACTATCTGCAAATCCTTGATCAGCAGAGAAGCAAGCCTGCGCTTTCGGACCAGATGCTCGCCCTTCGGGACTTTGCCCGCAAGACCGGAGTCATTTTGGGGTTCATCTCGCAGATCGACCGTTCGTTTGAACCGGAAAGCGAACCCATGCCGGGTATCCGGGACATTCGCCTGCCCAATCCCATCCAATTGGGAATCTTCTCCAAAGCCTGTTTCCTGCACAACGGTGAGGTCCGACTTCAGGATGTAGCCTGATCTGTTCGCCTGACCAAGCAGAGCTTCTATCAAAAGCGCAACGCGTTTGATACGGTTGCGGGGAATGGACCAATCAGCCGCCGGAAAGCACGGGATGGTCGCTTTTTTTGACAGGGTATCGCATGTATTACGCGCATTCCGGCACTCTCGACGATCGGAGTGATTGGCAGCTACTTGTCGATCATCTGCTTGCGACAGCCAATTTGGCCGCCAGATACGCGCGACCATTTGGTCTTGAAGCCACTGCCCAGCTTGCCGGCGCGCTACATGATCTGGGCAAATACGATCCCGCTTTTGACCGGCGACTGTGCGGCGAGAACATCAGGCTTGATCATTCCACGGCCGGGGCCGCAATCTTGGGTGGAATGTCGCAGGGGGCGGAGCGTCCCGCGGCCGAAATCCTCGGATATGCGATCCTCGGCCACCACGCGGGCTTGCCCGACAAGGCGAATACGACCGAGGCTTGCATGACGCGCCGGATCGCCGGGTTTCAGAACCGGCTCGACCCCCTATGGCGCTCTGAGGTTCAGGTTGATCTTGCGCCGCTTATGCCCGAAATCATAGAAAAAACACGCCGCGGGCCCGAGGCGGCATTTGACCTGTCGCTTGCCGTGCGCATGGTCTTTTCCTGCCTCGTCGATGCGGATTTCCGCGACACCGAAGCCTTCTATGACAGACTGGAAGGCCGCGAGGCCGACCGTAACTGGCCAGCGTTGCAGGACATTCTTCCCCGCCTTTCCGCAGCCTTCGAGGCAAAGATCGCGGGCTTCTGCGCAGCGACCGAACTCAACCGGCTGCGCGCCGATATCCTTGCCCATGTACTGGGTCAGGCCTCCCTCCGGCCCGGACTTTTCACGCTCACCGTGCCGACGGGCGGCGGCAAGACCCTTGCCTCAATGGGTTTTGCACTGGGCCACGCGCGGGCGCACGGACACCAGAGGATCATCTACGCCATCCCCTTCACCTCGGTCATCGACCAGACGGCGGGCATTTTCCGGGGCATGTTCGGCGAGGATGCGGTGCTTGAGCATCACTCGGTCATCGACGAAGATAACGGGCGCTCCGACGGTCTGGACCGGACAGGTCGCGACAAGCTGCGCCTGGCGATGGAGGACTGGGCGGCGCCCATCGTCGTGACGACCAATGTGCAGTTTTTTGAAAGCCTCTTCGCCGCGCGGACATCGCGCGCGCGCAAGCTGCACAATATCGCGGGCAGCGTGATCATTCTGGACGAAGCGCAAAGCGTGCCGCGAGATCTGCTTCTGCCCTGCCTACGGATGCTCGACGCGCTGGCCACCCATTACGGCTGCACGATTGTGTTTTGCACGGCGACCCAGCCCGCATTTGACAGCCGCCACTTGCAGCAAGGCGGCCTGCCGCTTGCCGGGCGGGAATTGGCGCCGGACCCGCAGGGGCTGGCACGGCATCTCCGGCGCACCCGGATCGAGCGGGTGGGCGAGATGGACGACACCGCGCTTGTGGCAGCTTTGGGAGAGGTCGAACAGGGGTTGGTGATTGTCAATTCCCGCGCCCATGCGCTGGCGCTTTACCGTGCGGCCCAGGCGGCGGAGCTTGACGGCATGATACACCTGACGACACGGCAATACGCGGCGCACCGACAGGAAGTTCTGGCCGATATTCGCACGCGTCTGAAAGGTGAACAGCCCTGCCGGGTGATCGCCACAAGCCTTGTCGAGGCCGGTGTGGACCTTGATTTTCCGCGTGTCTGGCGGGCCGAGGCGGGGCTTGACAGCATCGTGCAGGCCGCCGGGCGTTGCAACCGCGAAGGGCGGCGCCCGCCCGAGGACAGCCGCGTCATCATCTTTGCCGCCCCCGACAACCCCGCCCCGGCCGCGGTGCAGGCGCTCGCAAAAGACATGATTGGCGTGGCCGCGCAACATGACGACCTGCTTGCCCCCGACGCGATCCGCGACTGGTTCGATAGAGTCTATTGGCGCATGGGCCCCGAGCGGCTTGACCAAAAAAACATTCTGGGAAAATTCACCCTGTCCCTCAGTGGCACCGATTTCGCCTTTCGCGAGGTGGCCGCGCTGTTTCGCATGATCGAAAGCCCGATGGTTCCGGTGATCGTGCCGCGCGCGCCAGAGGCGATCCGGGCGGTGGAAAAACTGGGGATTGAGGCGATTTCTTCGGGGCGCCTTGCCCGCGCGCTGCAACGCCACACGGTGCAGATACCCGTGAAGGCCCGTGACCGGCTGCGCGCCTGCGGCCATGCGTCCTTCGCCCGCCCCGATCTGCGCGGCGATCAGTTCTGCGTGCTGGATACGACCTCGCTCTACCACACCGACAGCGGGTTGTGGTGGGAGGATGCGGAATATCTGGCGGATGAGATGCGGATCATCTGACGCATACCTGCCTTTGGATTTCCTTTGCCAAATGAAGCGGACGCGATACCCTGACCATCAGAACGAGGATTCCCATGGCCTACGGTATTCGTCTGCACATCTGGGGTCGCAACGCCCTCTTCACCCGGCCCGAGATGAAAGTCGAGCGGGTCAGCTACGATGTGATAACCCCTTCTGCGGCGCGCGGGATTCTTGAGGCCATCCACTGGAAGCCAGCAATCCGCTGGGTGATCGACCGCATCCATGTGCTGGAACCGATCCGCTTCCAATCGATCCGGCGCAATGAGGTGGGCCACAAGGCACCCGCTGGAAAGATAAAGCAGGCGATGAAACGGGGCGATCTGGCGGGGCTGCAACTGCTGGTCGATGAAGATCGCCAGCAACGCGCCTCGACCGTGCTTGTAAACCCCGCCTATGTGATCGAAGCGCATTTCGAACGGACGCCAGAGGCAGGCCCCGAGGACAGCGAGGGTAAACACCTCGACATCTTCAACCGGCGCGCCACCCGCGGGCAATGTTTCCATCAACCCTGTCTGGGCACCCGCGAATTCGCGGCCTCCTTCGCGCTGATCACACCCGGAGCGCCGCTGCCCGCACGCACACACGAGGCAGAGACGCTCGAGCTTGGCTTCGGCACGCCGCGCGACCTTGGCTTCATGCTGTGGGATATCGACCATGGCGCGCCGGGACGACCCTCGATGTTCTTTCGCGCGCAGTTGGTCGATGGCATCCTCGACGTTCCCCCGCCTGGCGCGCCCGAGGTCCTGCGATGAGTCTGCTCACCTCGCTGGCCCATGCCTATGAACGGCTGCCCGACCCGCCGCCCTTTGGTTATTCCGCCGAAAAGATCGGGTTTTGCATCTCACTGAACCCGGATGGCAGCATGGCCGGAGTGATTGATCTACGCGACACCGACAAAAAGCGCAGCGCGAAGATGCTGTTGGTGCCACAGGCGGTGAAGCGCACCGCGGGGATCGCACCGAACTTCCTTTGGGATAAGTCGGCCTATATGCTTGGCGTCACGGCGGGCGAAGGCAAGCGCACTGCCGATGAGCACGCGGCTTTTCGCCAGACACATGCCGATTGGCTGCACACCACCGGGGATGCCGGGCTGCAGGCGTTTTTACGCTTTCTCGATGACTGGTCGCCCGAGGCTTTCGCACCACCGCTCTGGCCCGACGAGATGCGCGATCAGAATATCGTTTTCGCACTGGCCGATGAGTTGCAGGACCGTTTCCTCCATGATCGCCCCGCCGCCCGTGCGATCTGGGCGCGGATCGGGGCCGCGGCGGCCTCAGACCCGCAGATATGCCTGGTCAGCGGCGATCTGGCGCCGGTGGCGCGGCTGCACCCGTCCATAAAAGGGGTCTGGAGGGCGCAATCCTCGGGGGCGAGCCTTGTCAGCTTCAACCTCGAAGCCTTCACCTCCTACGGCCACGAACAGGGCGACAATGCCCCGGTGTCCGAAGCGGCCGCCTTTGCCTATAGCACCGTGCTGAACCGGTTTCTTGAAAAGGGCAGCGGCCATCGCATTCAGATCGGCGATGCCTCGACCGTGTTCTGGGCGGATGCGTCGGACGCGGTGCATGCGCTGGCGGCAGAATCCATCTTTGCCGCCCTGTTGGGAGGAGAGATGGATACCACCGCCGAGGATAGCGCGCAGACCAGGGCCATTGAGCTGCAGCTGGAGCGCATTCGGCAGGGCCAGCATCTTGCGCAAGTGGCCCCTGATCTGGCCAGCGGCGTGCGCTTTCATGTGTTGGGCCTTGCGCCCAATGCGGCGCGGCTTTCGGTGCGCTTTCACTGGGAGGATGATTTTGGAACGCTCACACGGAATTATCAGCGGTTTCTCAACGATATGCAGCTTGATCCGCCGCCACGCGACGGCTTTCCCCCGCTGTGGCGGTATCTGTCCGAGTTGGCCGTACAGGGCAAGCGCGAGAACGTGCCCCCCAATCTGGCGGGCGCCTGGATGCGCGCCATTCTGACTGGCGCGCCTTATCCGCTGACACTTCTTTCCGCAGCGCTCCTGCGCATTCGTGCGGACGGGCGTGTGGATGGCCTTCGGGCCGGAATATTGCGTGCACTGCTCGTCCGAAACTTCAAGAAAAAAAAGGAGGCTCCCGTGGCGCTTGACCCGGAAAACCCTAACAAAGGCTACCTGCTGGGCCGCCTTTTCGCGGTCTATGAGGAAACCCAGCGCGCGGCGCTGGGTGGCAATGTGAATGCGACAATCCGCGACAAATTCTATGGCTCGGCCTCCGCCACTCCGCAGAAGGTGTTCACCCTGCTCGATCGCGGTTCCGCCAATCACCTGCAAAAGCTGCGCAAGCTCAGTCCGGGCCGGGGCGTGAACCTTGAAAAGCTGCTGGGCACGATCACCGATCTGATGGCGCCGGGGGACGATCCCTTTCCCGCCTCGTTGCCGATGGCCGATCAGGCGCTGTTCGGCCTTGGGTATTACCATCAACGCAGCGCCTTTTTCCGCAAACATTCCGAACTTACCCTGACAGAGGCTGACCCATGACCGCCCTTTCCCAACGCCACGAATTCATGCTGATCTTCGAAGTGATCAATGGCAACCCCAACGGCGACCCCGATGCGGGCAACCTGCCTCGCCTCGACCCCGAGACAAACCACGGGCTGGTCACAGATGTCAGCCTCAAGCGCAAGATCCGCAATTACGTCGATCTCGCCCGCCATGGCGAAGAGGGGTTTCATATCTATGTCGAGGAAGGTGCCATTCTGAACGAAAAGCACCGGGGCGCCTATCGCGCGCTTCGGCCCGATGACCCCAAGGTGGACAAAGACACCAAGCTGAACCCCAAGGACGATGCCGAGGCGGTCAAGCTGCGCGATTTCATGTGCGCCAATTTCTTTGACGTGCGCACCTTTGGCGCGGTTATGTCCACGGGTGTCAACTGCGGTCAGGTGAAGGGGCCGGTGCAAATGACCTTCGCCTCATCGGTCGAACCGATCATGCCGGCGGAAATCACCATCACCCGGATGGCCGCTACGAATGAGGCCGAGAAAAAGCAACGTGCCGAAGGCGATGACGGAGATGTCCGCACCGACAATCGCACGATGGGCCGCAAGCATATCGTCCCCTACGGGCTTTACGTCGCGCATGGTTTCATCTCGGCCAAATTCGCCGAGCGGACCGGGTTTTCCGACGCGGATCTGGAGTTGCTCTTCGAAGCGCTTGGCGCCATGTTCGAACATGACCGTTCCGCCGCACGCGGCGAAATGGCGATGCGGGGGCTTATCGTTTTCCGCCACGAAAATGCGCTCGGCAATGCACCGGCGCATGTGCTCTTTGACAAAGTGAAAATTGGCCGCCGCGTGGATGGAGCTTTCCGCGCGATCGACGATCCTGGCCTGAGCAACCTGCCGCCCGCGCGAAAGTTCTCGGACTATGTGGTGGAGATCGACAGCACGGATCTCCCGGTCGGCGTCGAGATCCTCGAGATGATCTGATGCCGTTGCCGGAGCACGATGAGGAGTCGATCCCGCTCTCGGCGCTCCAGCACGCGGTCTATTGCCTGCGGCAGGCCGCACTGATCCACCTTGAACGGCTCTGGGCCGAGAACCAATATACCGCAGAGGGCGATGTTCTTCATGCCGTGGCCGACAAAGGCGGAAGCCGCCGCGCGCGTGGGCAGCGGCGGGTGCTGTCGCTGCCTCTGTCATCCCGACGGCTGAACCTCTCGGGCTTGGCCGATCTGGTGGAATTCACACCCGGCACCGAAGGGCGCGAAGTGCCCTATCCGGTCGAATACAAACGCGGCAAGCCCAAGCTGCACCGTGCCGACGAGGTGCAGCTTTGCGCGCAGGGCCTCTGCCTTGAAGAGATGACCGACCAGCCCGTTCCCGAAGGGGCGCTGTTCTATGCGCAGACAAAACGCCGTGTGCGCGTGCCTTTCGACGCCGACCTGCGTGTGCTGACCGAGACAACCGTGGTGGACTTGCGCGAGGTCTTCGCAACGCGTCGCACGCCGCCGCCCACACCGCATCGCAACCGCTGCCGGGCCTGCTCACTGCGCGACCTGTGCCATCCCGATGCCGTGTCACGCCCGGTCCGGGCCTGGCGCGACAGGATGCTTGCCAAGGCTCTTGCCGAGGAGGCGCCATGAAGAAGTTACTCAACACAATTTATGCTACGACCGAAGGCGCGGCGTTGAAGAAAGATGGTGAAAACCTCGTGGCCGAGGTCGAGGGGGCTGAAAAGGCCCGCGTTCCGCTACATATGCTGGCTTCCGTCGTGGCGTTCGGGCCCGTGGTGGTGACGCCCACACTAATCGGCGCATGTGCCGCCGCGGGCATCACGCTGGTGCTGCTTGATCGCGTGGGCCGGTTTCAGGCCCGGATCGAGGGGCCAGTATCGGGCAATGTACTGCTGCGACGCGCTCAGTATCGCGCCGCCGAAACGGGTGAGGAGATCGCCCGCTCGATCGTCATGGGCAAGATCGCCAATCAGCGGGCCGTCCTGCGCCGGACGCTGCGTGACTACGGGTCGGACATGGCGTCCGAGGCCCGCAACGCGCTGGAGGGGGCAAGCGAGCGCATGGCGATGATACTGCGCCGGGTGCAGCTTTCCGACCGAACCATCGACGAACTGCGCGGCTCCGAGGGCGAGGCGGCGAAGCAGTATTTCGGCGTGTTCGATCATCTGATCCGCGGGAGTGTCATGAACTCTGTGTATCTGGTTTGGCCCATGCGGGTTTCAGATACGGTCACGCGTTGAAGCGCTCATCGAACATGATAGCGAACTGATTGCGGGCGGCAAACCATTCCCGGA
>NZ_JBPWNX010000026.1:0-21031 GCF_054954595.1 Actibacterium sp. D185-2 | reverse complement strand
GCATGAAATCCAGTGTTTGTCCGTCGCGATCGACGGCCCGGTAAAGGTACGTCCAGCGGCCCTTCACCTTGATGTACGTCTCGTCCATCCGCCAGGAGTTCGCAGTGGGTCGCTTTCGGGGTAATCCCCCCCGAAAATAAGGGGCTGGATAAGTAGAATTTTCTCGGCAAGATGAACGAGGAGATTTCGAATGAAGACAAGCAGATACACTGAGGCGCAAATCATCGCGATCCTGCGGCAAGCCGAAGGCGGTGTGCCGGTTTCCGAGCTGTGCCGCGAGCATGGGATGAGCGACGCGTCATTTTACAAATGGCGGGCCAAGTATGGCGGGATGGATGCCTCGATGGTCAGCCAGATGAAGGCAATGGAAGAAGAGAACCGGCGGCTAAAGCGCATGTATGCCGATCTGAGCATGCAGAATGACTTGCTGAAGGAAGCCCTTGGAAAAAAGTAGATCGGCCATCTCAGAGGCGAGAGATGGCCGAAACGGCGGTAGAACGACGGGGCGTCAGCATCGCGCTGGCGTGCCGAGCCTTCGGGGTCAGTGAGACCTGTTATAGGTACAGCCCAAAGCTAAAGGCCGAGAACGAGGTGATCGCTGATCTGCTGACGGATGCACGAAAGACTTGGGGGTTTGGCCTGTGTTTTCTGCATCTGCGCAACGTCAAGGGCCATCCGTGGAACCACAAGCGCGTCTATCGTATCTACTGCGAGCTGGAGCTGAACCTGCGGATCAAGCCTCGAAAGCGGCTGAAACGGGAGAAGCCTGATGTCCTGGCGGTGCCAGACGCGCCCAATGTAACCTGGTCCATGGACTTTATGGCGGATCGCCTCGGCGACGGCCGTGCGTTCCGGCTACTGAACGTGCTGGATGACTTCAACCGTGAGGGGCTGGGGATCGAGGTTGATTTCTCGCTCCCTGCCGAACGGGTCATCCGTAGCCTGGATAGGATCATAGAATGGCGTGGAAAGCCCGGGACGATCAGGGTCGACAACGGCCCCGAATATATCAGCGAAACGCTGAGAAAATGGGCTGAGAAACATGGCGTTGCGATCCAGCACATCCAACCCGGACAGCCCCAGCAGAACGCCTATGTCGAGCGTTACAACCGCACCGTCAGGCACGAGTGGCTGGATCAGTATATCATCGAAAGTATCGAGGAGGCGCAGGATCAGGCCACACAATGGCTCTGGACATATAACAACGACCGCCCGAACATGGGCATCGGCGGCATAACACCCGCCATGAAACTGAAAATGGCCGCGTAAGTTCTACGGATGCACCCCGTCAAAAAGGGGGAGATTACCTCGGGACTGCGCCCTGGCGGCGATGAGCGGCGCGAACTTCACCACCCAGCGGTTCAGGGTGGCGTGGTCAACCGTGACGCCGCGCTCGACTAAAATTTCTTCAAGATCACGGTAGGACACGGCGTAGCGGAGGTAGAAGAATACTGCATGCAGGATCACAGACTTCGGATAGTGCACGCCCTTAAACTCGATCACGTCAACCGCCTTTCACCAACTCACTGACAATGCTGACATATTCGGGGTCGCCACGGAACAGGAAACTTTGCGACACTACCGGTCACACCCCCTGTGCGAGCGCTATGAAATGCGTATTGGGCACCGCCACCATGACATATTGCAAGGCTTCCGGCATCGACTCGCGCGTGGTGACACCACCCGACAGGATCTCGAGCGGCAACAGCACCAGCAAAACAGCATGGCAAACTCTGTGTTCAGTCCGGCGTTGTTGCGCAGAGGCATAGGTGACCATCGCCCTCGGGTCACACGCCACCTCGAAAGGGCATGAAAATCAACGGATAGTTTTGAAGACTCTCTGTGGGGAACAGTTGGCCCCAGACGTCCTCGAAATTCTGCCGCGCAGAGATCGCATCCGCCTCGGCAAAGGCGAGATCGACGAAATGGCTCTCGATACCGTCTTTCACCACGGCCCCGCCGTCGCCGTCGCCAGCGTCACGGGCGGGCGCCGCCGGGGGCATCTTCGCACGTGCCGCTGGCGATGTTGCACGGGGCTGCCGGCCGCGGCCCTTGGCCATGGCAACCATCGGATCGGCGCTGTTCGCTTTTGCGCCGCGCCGGTTTCCCGACCATCCTGGACAAGGCTCGGGACGCGATGCGCGTTCTTCTTGGCGAAACGGTGTGCGGAGGGGCCCCGATCAGGCCCTTTGCCGGCTCAGTTTCCGTCTGCCGTCGCTCCCACGGTGGCCAGGAACGCACGCAGTGCCGCGATGCTCTCGGGCTCGTCGAGGAACGGCATGTGCCCACGGTCGGGCACCTCGGCATGGATCAGGTCGGGCCGGCGGCGCGTCATCTCGGCGACGATGCGCGGCGACAGGATGCCGGAGTTCGCCCCACGGATCACCGCCACCGGCCGCCCGGCAAGCGCATCGAAGCCGTGCCACATGTTCGGCGCGCGATCGAGCGTGGCCATGAATGCGTCGCGCAAGGCGGGGTCGTAGGTGATGCGCAGGCCGTCGGGAGTTTCGGCGAAATGGTGCAGCACCTCTTCGCGCCAGCGCGCCTCAGGCACACCGGCAAAGCCCGGATGATGCTGCGGCATTGCCGCCATGCGGTCGTCAATGCTGCGCTCGCGGGGCTGCAGGCCTATATAGGTGGTGATCCGCATCCGGCCCTCTGGCTCCATCTCGGGGCCGATGTCGTTCAGGCACAGGCCCAGAATGCGCTGGGGCGCGCGCGCCGCCAGCGCCATGGCCACCATGCCGCCGCGCGAGGTTCCGAGGAAGGTCGCCGCGCCGATCTGAAGGTGATCGAGCAGGTTCAGCACGTCCTCGCTCTCGCGGGCAACCGTGTAGGTGGCCGCTCCGCTATGGTCGGAACGACCGCGCCCGCGCGCGTCGAGGGCGATGATTCGGTGTCCGGGCAGGAGCGGGCGCAGCAGGTCGAAGTCGCTGCCGTTGCGGGTGAGGCCGTGCAGGCAGATCAGGGCCGGACCCGCCCCTTCGTCGCGATAGAAAAGGCGGGTGCCGTCCGAGGCGGTAAGGTGCGGCATGGTGGAGCTATACGCTGCCCGGCGGCTTTCCCGCCGCCCGGCTGTCGGCGATGGACACGCCACCAACCGAGAAATGCAAGGTGGGGATCTCCTTCAGGATCACGCGCACACGCTCGGGTTCGGCCCCCATCGAGCGCACCAGCGCGTCGGTGACCTCGCGCAAGATCGCGCGCTTCTGGTCGTCGGTGCGGCCCTCGAAAATCAGGATTTCGGCGATAGGCATCGGGTTTCCTCCTCTGGTCTGGTTCAGTTTTCGGGGTCTTCCGGCGCGCCCGCGCGGATCTCGATCCGGCCGAGCGGACCGAATTCGGCGCCGACCCGGGCGCCCGGCGACAGTGGAATTGCGGCCGTGGCGGCGCCGGCCAGCACCACGTCGCCCGCCGCAGTGGCGATGCCGCGCGCGGCGGCGATGCGCCCGGCTGCCACCAGCGCGTTCAACGGATGGCCGAGGATGGCGGCGCTGGTGCCGGTTTCGCAGGGCGCGCCCGACAGGCTCAGCACGATGGGAACGTTGCCGATATCGGTGTCCGGCGGGTGCCAGTGGCCGAGCACGAAGCCGGCCGACGAGGCGTTGTCGGCGATCACGTCGCCCAGATCGAAGCGGAACCCCTCATAGCGGGAATCGATGATCTCAAGCGCCGGTGCCACCGCCTCGACGCAGTCCAGCGCCTGCTCGGGGGTAAGATCCGGCGGCAGAGGGCAGCGCAGCAGAAAGGCGATTTCGGGCTCGACCCGCGGATGGATCAACGCACCCAAGTCGATGGTGCTGCCCTGGTCATGCTGCATCGCGTCGGTCAGGCGGCCAAGGATCACCTCGGTCACGCCCACCTGCTTCATCTTAGCCTCGCTGGTCAGGCCGAGTTTCAACCCGACCAGGCGTTCGCCACGCGCCAGGCGGCGCGCCACCAGACGTGCCTGAATTGCATAGGCGACCTCGACGGGCAAGGATTGCTCTGGCGGAAGTTGCAGCACTGGCCGGGCCTTGAGCGCGGCAAGGTCGAGAGTTTCGGCACGGGCGTCGGCATCTGTCATTCTGTGCGTTCCCTCTGGCTTGGCGGGGTATCCGGGCTGCTCGCTCATCCCAGCACCCCGCCAAGCCAGAGCGAGATGGCCGGAAAGGCGATCAGCAGCACCATTCGAACCAGGTCGGCGGCCAGGAAGGGCATCACCCCGCGGAAGATCGTGTAAAGCGCAACACGGTCGCCAACCACCGCCTTCATCACGAAGACGTTCATCCCGATCGGCGGGGTGATCATGCCGATCTCGACAATAGTCAGCGTTACGACCCCCCACCAGATCGGATCGAGTTCCATCGAGAGGATGATCGGCAGCACGAAGGGCACGGTTATGACCACCGCGGCCACCGAGTCGAAGATGCTGCCAAGCACCAGGTACATCACGGCCAGCAGCGTCAGCACCGCCCAGACGGGCATCGTCTCGGGGTTGATGACCGCCGCCAGCGCCTGGGCCATGCCGGCGAAGTTCAGGTGGCTGCCGAACATGTTGGCACCAACGATCAGGATATAGAGCCCGGCGCTGGTGCCCGCGGCGTCGCGCAGCGCCTCGAACAGGCCCGCCACCGAGGCGCGGCCCGAAGCAAGCCAGGCCACGAAGGCGAAACCGGCACCGACCGCCGCCGCCTCCTGCACGGTGAAGACGCCACCATAGAGCCCGCCCAGCACGGAAGCGAACAGGACGAGAGGCCGCCAGGCGATGCGCAGGGCGCGGATGGGTGCAAAGCTCTCGGTGCCATCGGGCGCAGGTGCCAGTTCGGGGCGAAGCCGCACCTGGATGAGGACCGAGATGATATAGAGGACCAGGGCCAGCACCCCCGGCACGATCGCGGCCATGAACGACTTGGCGATCGAGACATCCGCGATCACGCAGTAGATGATCAGGATCACCGAAGGCGGGATCAGCGCGCCGAGTGTCCCACCCGCAGCGATGCTGCCGGTCGAGAACCCCGGCGCGTAACTGCGCGCCTCCATCTCCCGGAATGCGACGCCGCCCAGCGTGGCGGTGGTGGCGACCGACGAGCCGCTGATCGCGCCAAAGCCGGCGCAGCCGATCACGGTGGCCAGGGCGTGCCCGCCGCGCACCCTGCCGAAGACCGAAGCCGCAGCGGTGAATATGTCGTCGGCAAAGCCCGCCTTGACCGCGAGGTTGCCCATCACCAGGAACAGCGGCACCGCCGCCAGATCGACACTGGCGAGGCTTCCGACAAGGTTGTTGGTGCCCACCAGCAGGGCCGGGCGCAACCCCATCTGAAGAAGCACGGCACCGAGACCGGCAATCGCCAGCGCCATCCCGATCGGCACGTGGGCCAGCGCCAGCAGGTAAAGGATGGCGAAGGACGCCAGAATCTTCGGCCCAGCCCCCAGCACCGGGGCGTAATGCGCGGTGACCAGCAGCAGCGCCAGTGCGGCAGCCACCATCAGGCCCGGCGGCGCCAGATCGCGCAACCGGTGGAGCGGCCGCTGGAGATAGGCCGTCAGTTCCGAAACGAAAACCGCGAGCTGCGCCAGCGTGGCCAGCGCCATCGCCACTGCCGCCGCACTCCAGAACGGGCCCTTGGGCAACCCCAGCACCAGCGTCGTTTCGGTGTTGTGCGCTTTGGCCACGGCATAGCGAGTGAGGAACCACACGAACAGGCAGGACACCACAAGGCCGAGCCCCGCGGCGATCAGGCGGGGCGCGGCGGGGCCGGTGATCTGGCCGAGGATGCCCATCGAGACATGGCTTTGCCGCATGTTCGTCCAGACCAGCGCCAGTGGCATGACGCAGGCGAAACACAGCTCGGCAACCTCGTAGAGGCCAAGGATCGGTGCCGAGATGGTCCAGCGCAGCAGGACATCGACCGTGAAGGCCAGGGCGAGGCAGAGCAGCAGCATCCCGGCCACATTAGCCAGAACGCGGGCCGCGCGTTCTGGCTGCATGGCTAATCTGACCGTCATATTCAGGCCCCGGCGACTAGTTCGCTGACCGGTGGGCCGCGAGTTCGGCCTGGTAGCCTGCAAGGACGGCGGCACCATCAGGCGTGGTGGCGACCCATTCGGCGATCACGCCATCGGCGGCCACGCCCCATTCGGCCAGTTCGGCCTCGGTGGGGGTGATGATCTTGTGGCCCGGCGTTGTTTCCACCACGCCGCGGACACGCAGGCTTTCCTCCTCCAGGCCCGCTCCCCAGAAGGCGGCAAAGGCAGAGGGCGGATTGTCGTCGAACACCTTGCGAATTTCGGGCGGCAGGCTGTCGTAGGTGGCCTGGTTCATCACCAGGTACATCGTCGTGGTGCCGAGCGGGATATCGATATGGCTGCGGGTAACGTCGAGCAGCGAGAAGCCTTCGACCGCGAACCAGTCGGCCGCCGCGGCATCAACCACATTCTTGGACAGGGCCTCCGCGATCGAGGGCGCCGGCATCCCCACCGGCGTCGCACCCGTGGCGGTGATCATCGCCGAAAGCACGTTGCCGGCGGCGCGCACCTTGGCGCCCTTGAAGTCGGACAGGCCGGAAATCTCGTCCGCATGGTGCAGGCGCGCGATGTCGGCGGTGGCGACGCCGAGGACCTTCACATTGTCGAAGCCGTCGATCAGCCCCTTGTCGTAAAGCGCCGCGATGGCCGCCGAGGATTCGGTGGAACCCGTGGCGAGCAGCGGAAGCTCGGTGACACCGGCGGCGGCGAATCGGCCCGGATTGTACGAGGTGATGCTCCAGCCGATGTCGAAGAGGCCGGCTTCGACCGAGTCGAACACCTCTGTGGGCGCTGCCGCCGAGCCGCCCATGAGGAACTCGACCTTGAGCTTGCCGCCCGATTCGTCTTCCAGTTTCTTGAACCAGGGCATGAAGAGGCCGGTGTTGAGGAAGTTGGTCGGGCCGGGAAAGCTGGCCAAGCGCAGGGCAACTTCCTGCGCGAGGGCTGGGGAAGCTGCGGCAAACGACAAGGCCATGCCGAAGGTGGCCGCCGTGATCCGGCGGGAAATCGAGGCTACGAACATCAAAGTCCCCCTAAACTTTGTTGTGGCGCAGGGCGCCTGTTTTGCGCGACGGCGTAGGTGCCGGACAGAGCTAAATCCCCCCCTCCCGCGAGAAACCGTCACACATTTCACAGGGTTAGAGGCCTTTGCTGAAAGCTTTCAGGACAAAATAAAAAATATTCTCCTGGTGAACATTTGTCTCGACCCCTGGCTCAGAATCGCGTTTGCGTCTGCATCGCCGCCTCGGCACGGGCTATGCACTCGCGCAGCGGCTTGAGGCAAGTCGAGGCGGCGTCCGCGGGCGACATTGCGCTTCGGAAGAAGGCGATATTGACGGCGCCGATCGGCTTTCGACCGAGCCTGACCGGCAGCGCAATGGCGCTGATATTGTCCTCGACCAGCCCCACCGAGAAGGCGTAGCCGCGCATGTGAACCTCTTCGAGACGACGATCTATATTGGCCAGTATCGCGAATTCCTGCGCGTCGAGCGTACCGATCCGGCGCACCACGTCAAGGGTTCGCTCCAGGTCGGCGCGGCCGAGCGAGCCCAGGTAGGCGAGCCCCAGCGCCGAGCGCAGAATCGGCCTTGTCTTGCCCACCAGCCGGCGGTGGACGGACACCGGGCTGTGCTTGTGGCTGGAGGCCTGGATCAGCATTTGTCCGGCTATCGGCGTGGCGAAATCGCTGGGCCACATCACCAGTTCGGTCAGCTCGCGCATGGCCTGCGACATGATCCGGGTGGCGACGTCCTCGTGGCGCACGCCGTCGCCGAGTTGAAGGATGCGCTCGGTCAGCGACACGGCACCATCCTCGGCGCGGCGCACCAGATAGCCCTTCAGTTCGAGCGTGTGAATCAGCCGGTAAAGCGTTCCCCGGTCGATGCCGGTATAGGCGGCAAGCTCACCCACTTTCGCCCATCCCAGATCGCCCGTGGCCTCTAGCAGATCAAAGGCCCGCGCCACCGCGCGGATATCCTTGTAGGGCGACGCGGTCTTGTTCGCAGGGGGTGAGGTCATGGGATTCCCGTGTTCGGTCAGTGAACAGTATGGAACTGTTTGTTGTGGCAAGTCAAGGGAGCCGTCATTCCTTCGTTGTCGGATGGCGATGAGCAATGTCCGGCACATGGCGGAGCCACCGGCCCGAAGGGTGCGCGGACGTCGTTTCCGAGAGGGGGAGAAGAGAATGATCGTGGGAAGTGTTTGCATGTCGCACAGTCCACTCATGGACCGCAACCGTGCGGCGCCAGACGCTGAAAAGCGGTTCTGGACGGCGATCGAGAAGGCGGCCGACTATGTGGCCGCGGCCGAACCCGATCTGGTGGTGGTGTTCCACCCCGACCACGTCAACGGCTTCTTCTACAAGCTCCTGCCGTCGTTCTGCATCGGCATCGAGGGCACCTCGGTGGGCGATTTCGGCACCGTGGCGGGCAAGCTGGACATTCCCGAGAACCGGGCCCTGTCCTGCGCCGAGCACACGCTGAAGGACGGCGTGGACGTTGCGATCTCGTACCGGATGGATGTGGATCACGGCGGGGCGCAGCCGATCGAGTTGCTGTCGGCCAAGCTGCCGCTGACGCGGATGATCCCGATCTTCGTGAACTGCGCCCTGGCGCCGCGCCCGACAATGGCGCGGGTGCGCGCCCTGGGCGCAGCAGTGGGCCGCTGGGCGGCCGCGTGCCCCGAAAGGGTGCTGATCCTGGGCTCGGGCGGGCTGTCGCACGATCCGCCGATCCCTTCGCTGGCGACGGCGACGCCCGAGGTGCGCCAGCGCCTGATCGACGGTGGCCCGCTGCCCCATTCGGCGCGCATGGCGCGACAGAACAATGTCATGGGCGAGGGGCCGCGTTACGTTGCCGGGCAGTCGAAGCTGCTGCCGCTCCACTCCGACTGGGACAAGCGGCTTCTCGACGGTTTCGCGTCCGGCGACCTGACCGTGCTGGACGGTTCCGACGACGAGACGATCACCAGGACTGGCGGACGCGGCGGGCACGAAGTGCGCTGCTGGGTCGCCGCGCTGGCGGCTTTGGGCGAAGGCTACCGCTCGGACGTTCTGTTCTACGAGCCAATTCCGGAATGGCTGACGGGCATGGGCATAATGACGGCCACACCGGCCTGACGCTATCGGTTTCAACCAGACGGCCAGCACCCGCGGCGAAAGCCAGGAGGCGCGATCGCCGACAAAAAAAGCAGGAGTACGAGATGGGAGTCCGCAGCGGACAGCAGTTCATCGACGGGTTGAAAGCCAACCCGCGCGAGGTTTGGATCAACGGAGAGAAGATCAAGGATGTGACCACGCATCCTGCCTTCTCGCGAATCGTGCGGCAACTGGCGCGGCTTTACGACGCTCAGGTGGACCCGGCCACCCGCGACGCGCTGACCTATGTGGTCCCCGAAACCGGCGAGCGCGCGGGCATGGCCTTCATGCCGGCGAAGACGGCCGCCGACCTGCGCCGACGCCGCGACGCCTATTATCACTGGGCCTCAATGAACTTCGGCTTGATGGGACGCTCTCCGGACTTCCTCAACGTCAGCCTGCTGGCCTTTGCCGAGGCACGTGAGGTCTTTGGCCGCGGCGGCCAACGCTATGCCGACAACATCCAGAAATATTACGAATACATCCGCGACAATGACCTTTTCCTCAGCCATGCGCTGATCACCCCGCAGAACGACCGTACCAAGACGTCTTCAGAACAGCAGAAGCTGCACATGCGGGTGGTGAAGGAAACCACCGAAGGCATCTACGTGCAGGGTGCCCGAATGGTGGCCACGCTGGGGGCGGTGGCGGACGAGATGCTGATGTACTGCCTGCCGGGCATCCCGGAAAGCGATGCCGACCATGCGCTGGCCTTCGCGGTGAAGGTTTCCGACCCCGGCGTCCGCCAGATCTGTCGCGAGCCCTATACGCTTGATGGTCAGCGGTCGGATTTCGACCATCCGCTTGCGAACAACTTCGAGGAAAACGATTCGCTCCTGATCTTCGAAAACGTATTCGTCCCGTGGGAACGGGTATTCATGTATCGTGACATTGCGCTCAACAACGCGCTTTATACCGAAACGGCGCTGCGCAACTACAGCGCGCACCAGACCAATACCCGCGCTTTGGTGAAGATGCAGTTTGCCGTCGGTGTTGCCATGGCGGTGGCGCGGTCGATCGGGGCGGACAAGTTCCTGCATGTGCAGCGGATGCTGGGCGAGGCGTTGATTGGCGTGGAGTTCCTCAAGAGCGGCCTTGTCTGCTCGGAAGTGGAATGCGAGCCGACCGCCTATGGCACGGTTCGTCCGGCGCTGGCACCGCTTCAGGCGCTGCGCTCCTTTCTGCCGACCGCCTATCCGAAAGTGATCGAGTTGATCCAGACCGTGGCCGCCGGGGGCTTCATGATGATGCCGTCAGGCGCGGATTTCGCCGTGCCGGACCTCGGCGAGGACACCGGTCTGTACTACCAGGGCGCGGGCGGGATGTCGTCGCTCGACCGGGCCCGGCTGTTCAAGCTTGCCTGGGATCTTGCTGGTGACGCCTTCGGCACGCGACTGCTTCAGTATGAAAGATACTACGCAGGCGATCCGGTACGCGTTGCGGCGTCGAACTATCTTCAGGTCGATGATCGCGAGATCATGCGGTTGGTGAATGATGCGCTGGCGCTGGCCGGCGACCCCGAGCCCGCACGCAAGCTTCTACCTGACGCGGCCGAGTGAACTGATCGGAGGACAAGATGACCAAATCTCAACACGCTTCCATCTGGAGCGACCTGACGCAGGTGCCCTTTACACAAGGTTATCTGGACGCGGGTGGCATCCGCACGCGCTATCTGGCGGCCGGCGATGAGGGCAAGCCGCTGCTGATCCTGATCCACGGCACCGGCGGCCACGCCGAGGCCTTCAGCCGCAACCTTGCCGCCCATGCCGAGCATTTCCGCACCTATGCAATCGACCTCGTGGGGCACGGCTGGAGCGACAAGCCGAACCTGGATTACGAGATTGCCGACTACGTGCGGCATGTGATCGAGGTGATCAAGGCGCTTGGGTATCAGAAGGCGCATATATCGGGAGAAAGCCTTGGCGGCTGGGTCGCCGGCGGGATGGCCGTGCATCATCCCGAATGGGTGGACCGTCTGGTGCTGAACACCGCCGGTGGCTGGACGGCCTATCCCGAGGTGATGGAGCGGATTTCGCGGCTGACCATGGAGGCAGTGACCGATCCCTCGCCAGCGCGGATTCGCACCCGGCTGGAATTCCTGATGCACGACCATTCGAAGGTGAACGACGATCTGGTCGAGGTGCGCCGGGCGATCTACTCTCAGCCCGGCTATTCCGACATCATGAAGCGAATCCTCTGTCTGCAGCAGATGGATATCCGTCGCCGTAACATGTTCAGCGCCGCAGACAGCGCCAGCATCAAGGCCCGGACCCTGGTTCTTTGGACCTCGCACGATCCAACCGCGGCACCGGAAGAGGGCCGCAAGATCGCGGAGGCGATCCCCGGCGCGCAGTTTCATGTGATGAACGAATGCGGGCACTGGCCGCAATTCGAGGACCCGGAGACCTTCAACCGCATCCACCTCGACTTCCTGCTGGGGCGCTGAGCCATCGGCGCAGGGCGGGTGCCGTCCTGCGCCACCGTTCACCAAAGAGAGCCACACCATAAAGAGAGCCACACCATGATGATTCACACCCAGCCCCCCACCCAACGCGCGGCCGATACGATGCCCCCCCTTGCGCCTGCCGCGTTTCGCGACGCGTTGGGCCACTTTGCCACGGGCATCACGGTGATGACGACGCTGGATGTCGAGGAGGGCCGCTATGGCGTGACGGCCACCTCGTTTGCCTCGCTGTCGCTCGACCCGCCGCTGGTGCAGTGGAGCCTGCGGAACGCGGCCTATTCTCTGCCGATCTTCCAGCGCACGGGGCATTTTGCGGTGAACATCCTGGCCGCCGATCAGGAGGCCGTATCGCGCCGGTTTGCCACCCCCGGCGTGGACCGCTTCGCCGGTCTCGACGTGGAGGAGGGGCTGGCGGAGATGCCGCTGATCGCCGGGGCCGCGGCCTGGATCGAATGCGCCCTTGAGACGACGCTGCCCGGGGGGGACCACACGATCCTGGTGGGTCGGGTGCTTCGGGCACGCACTTTTTCAAAGACGCCGCTGCTGCACTGGCGGGGCGGCTATCTGCCGATCAAGACCGAAACGCACGCTAAGCGAGGCACCGCATGAGTGACCGCATTGCCGAGATGGCCGAGGCGCTGGTGCGCGCCCGGACCGACCTGAAACAGATTCCGCCACTTCGCGAGAGCCATGGCCTGAGCACGGTGGACGATGCCTACGCGGTGCAAACAGCGGCGAACCGCCACTGGCTGGAGCGTGGGCGGCGCCTGGTCGGGCGCAAGATCGGCCTTACGTCGCTGGCGGTGCAGGCGCAAATGGGGATCGACCAGCCCGATTTTGGCATGCTCTGGGCCGACTACGCCTTCACCGAAGGCGAGGTGGTGGACACCCGCCGTTTCATGCAGCCGAAGGTCGAACTGGAAATGGCCTTCGTGATGGACCGCGGTCTGGATGACCCGCAGGCGCCAATGACCGAACTGATCCGTCGCGTGGCCTATGCTGCGCCCTCGCTGGAGGTGGTGGACTCTGCGATCCGCGACTGGGACATCCGGCTGGTGGACACAATCGCGGACAATGCCTCTGGCGGGGGGTTCCTGCTGGGTCTGGGGGCGCGTCGGCTGACCGACGTTGACCTGCGGCTTTGCGGCGGCATCCTGTCGCGCAACGGCAAGGTCGTCTCGCGCGGGCTGGGTCTGGACTGCATGGGCAGCCCGCTTAACGCTGCGCTGTGGCTGGCGCGTCGCATGGCCGAACTGGGCGAGCCGCTGAAGGAGGGCGACGTTGTCATGTCGGGGGCCTTCGGGCCCATGGTCCCGGTGAAGCCGGGCGAGGTCTATCTGGCCGAGATTGCCGGGTTCTCGCCGATCCAGGTGAGTTTCGACGACGGAAAGGCAGGAGCATGAGCAGAAAGATCAAGGCGGCGATCATCGGCTCGGGCAATATCGGCACGGATCTGATGATCAAGATCATGCGCAATTCGAAGGTGCTGGAAATGGGCGCGATGGTGGGCATCGACCCGCAGAGCGATGGCCTGGCCCGCGCCGCCCGGCTGGGGGTTGCTGTCACCCACGAGGGGATCAAGGGGCTGACCCAACTGCCCGTCTGGCCCGAGATCGGCATCGTCTTCGACGCCACCTCGGCGGGCGCGCACCTGGGTAACGACAAGATCGTGCGCGGTGCCGGAAAGATCATGATCGACCTGACGCCGGCGGCGATCGGACCCTACGTTGTTCCCGTGGTGAACATGGAAGATCACCTCGACCAGACCAACATCAACATGGTGACCTGCGGCGGGCAGGCCACGATCCCGATCGTGGCGGCGGTGTCGCGGGTGGCCGAGGTGAGCTATGCCGAGATCGTCGCCTCGATCTCGTCGCGCTCGGCCGGGCCCGGCACGCGCGCCAATATCGACGAATTCACCGAGACCACCTCGCGCGCGATCTGTGAGGTGGGCGGGGCGAAGAAGGGCAAGGCGGTGATCGTCCTCAACCCAGCAGAGCCGCCGCTGATCATGCGCGACACGGTCTATTGTCTGGCGAAGACCACTGATCGCGAGGCGGTGAGCCGCTCGATCAAGGCGATGATCGCCGAGGTGCAGGACTATGTGCCAGGCTACCGCCTGAAGCAGGAGATCCAGTTCGAGACCATCGGTGACAATGCTGCAGTCCGCATCCCCGGCGTGGACGACCGCGCCACGGGGCTGAAGGTGAGCGTGTTTCTCGAGGTGGAAGGCGCCGGTCACTACCTGCCGAAATACGCAGGCAACCTGGATATCATGACTTCCGCCGCGTTGAAGACCGCCGAGCGGCTCGCGCAGCGGATGATGGCGGAGGCTGTATGAGATGACTGATTCCGAAAAGACCAAAATCTATGTGCAGGACGTGACCCTGCGCGACGGGATGCACGCGATCCGCCACCGCTATACGCTGGATCAGTGCGCGGCGATTGCCACCGCGCTGGACCGGGCCGGCGTGGCGGCGATCGAACTCAGCCACGGCGACGGGCTGGCCGGATCAAGCTTTGCCTACGGCTTCGGCCGCCATACCGATCTGGAATGGATCGCCGCTGTCGCCGACAAACTGGAGCATGCCGTGCTGACGGCGCTGCTGGTGCCGGGGATCGGCACGATCCACGACCTGCAGGCCGCCTATGACGCCGGGGTGCGGTCGGTGCGCGTGGCCACCCATTGCACCGAGGCAGACGTCTCCGCCCAGCACATTGCCCACGCACGGAAGATCGGCATGGATGTGTCGGGCTTTTTGATGATGTCGCACATTCTGGAGCCGAAGGAATTGGCCCGGAAGGCGCAACTGATGGAAAGCTATGGTGCCCATTGCGTCTATGTCACCGACTCGGCCGGTGCGCTTTTGATGGATGGCGCCCGCGACCGCGTCCGCGCCTATCGCGACGTGTTGAAGCCCGAAACCCAGGTGGGCATCCATGCGCACCAGAACCTATCGCTTGCGGTGGCCATTTCGGTCGTCGCGGTAGAGGAGGGCGCATTCCGGGTGGATGGCTCGCTGGCCGGGATGGGCGCAGGAGCGGGCAATACCCCGATCGAAGCCTTTGCGGCGGTGGCTGACCGGCTGGGCTGGGAGCATGGTTGCAATTCCTTCGCCCTGATGGATGCCGCCGACCGGCTTGTGCGCCCGATCCAGGACAGGCCCGTGCAGGTGGACCGCGACACGATCGCGCTTGGTTATGCCGGGGTCTATTCCAGCTTCCTGCGTCATACCGAAACTGCGGCCAAGACCTATGGCCTGGATTCCCGTGACATCCTGGTCGAACTGGGACGCCGCAAGATGGTGGGTGGACAAGAGGACATGATCGTGGATGTGGCGCTTGACATGTTGCGCGCACGCGATGGGGCTGCGTGAGTATTCGCCTGTCGAACAAATTCGCATTGGGTGTTTCCTTGGTCGCAGGTTTCAATAGGCTTTCCATGCTGCAGCCCTTCGGGAGAGAAGGTGGCGCGCAATCGGAGATCTGGGAGGATTTTCCTGAATGAAGTTGGTTACAGACCGTCCCCTGATCCTGGGGTTGGGTGGAAGCTTGCGCCCCCAATCCACAGGGCAGAAGGCACTGGCCCATGTGCTGGCGCGGGCCGCAGAACGCGGGGCGCGGACCGAGTTGATCTCGGGGCCGGCGCTCGACCTGCCGCTCTACTCGCCTGATTCTGCCGAGCGCAGCGAAGCTGCGGCGCGGCTGGTGGCGCTGATGCGCGACTGTGACGGGGTGGTGATCTGTTCGCCGGCCTATCACGGTTCGATCTCGGGGCTGGTGAAGAATGCGATCGACTACACCGAGGACATGAGTCGGGACGAACGGGTGTATTTCGACGGGCTGCCGGTGGGCTGCATCGCCTGCGGCGCCGGCTGGCAGGCCGCCGGGCAGACGCTGGCGGCACTGCGCGCTATCGCCCACGCGCTGCGCGGCTGGCCGACACCGATGGGCGGAATGATCAATTCCACCCAGCACGTCTTCGATGCCGACGGCACCTGCGTAGACGCTTCGGTGCGCTTCCAACTCGACACCATTGCCGATCAGGTGACCGAATTCGCGCTGCGGAAGGCGCGGGTAGAACAAGCTCAAAGCACAATGGGAGGATAGATTATGCGATTTGGAGCGTTTCTCGTGCCGGCCTCGGCCGCCAAGCACGACGAATTGAAGAAAGAGAAGTACCCGGGTGCCAACCCGACCTACTACCAGCGGACGCTGAACGAGCACGCTCGTATAATCAAGCAGGTGGAAGAACTGGGTTTCGACTTCGTGGCCTTTTCGGAGCACCACTTCCACCTGGAAGGCTTGGAGATATCGAACAACCCGATCATGCTCGATACTTGGGCGGCGGGCTTCACCAAGCGCATCCGCCTCGGGCAGATGGCCACGGTGCTTCCGGCGCGCAATCCGATACTCGTGGCCGAGGATCTGGCGATGCTGGACCATTTCTCGGAAGGGCGGATGTTCGCGGGCTTTGCACGCGGCTACCAGTCGCGGCATGTGACCACCATTGGCCAGAAGTACGGTGCCGTGGCGACCTTTGCCACCGATCCTGACTACGCCGCCAATGACGCCCGCAACCGCGAGTTGTTTCAGGAAGCCTATGATGTGATCAAGGGCCTGCTGAACAACACCACCTTCTCGTACAAGGGCAAGCACTGGCAGGTGCCGCCCGATAACATCAATTGGGATCACCCGAAAACCAAGCTTCTGGCGCCGGACATGGTCGAAGGCGACATTCTGAAGAAGATTGGTATCGCGCCGAACACGCTTCAGGATCCGTCAACCATCGAGGTGATGGTGCCCTTCACGCTCAGCCCCAACACCATGCGCTGGTCCGCGCAGGAGGGGGCCTGGCCGATCGTCTTCAGCCCCATCGACGAGATCATCCGGGGGTGCCTGGACGCTTATCATTCCGAAGCGGTCAAGCGCGACCCCAACATCAAGTGGGGCCAGAACGTGGGCCACTTCCGCGACATCGTCGTGGCCGATACGGACGAGGAGGCCTTCAACATCGGCAAGGACGCGCTGGGGTACATCTGGACCGGCTGGCACGATCACTTCGGCTTCAACGAGGCGCTCCGCCGTCCGGGCGAGGAGGGGCCGGTTCCCAACACCTACGCGTCGATGGTGGACCGCGGCTTCGCCATTGCCGGTTCGGTGGATACCGTGGCCCGCAAGTTGGAGAAGGCGATCAAGGACTATGGCATGGAAATGCTGGTGCCGTGGATGGGTGTGGGTCCGGGCCCGGTGGACAAACTGCTGCGTTCGAACGAACTGTTGGTGGAAAAGGTGCTGCCGAAGATTGGCATCAAGCTCGAACAGCGCAAGCCCACCTTCCGCAAGGAAATGCGCGAGCCCACCTGGCGCGACCAGCCGCTCTGAGACGACCCTGCATCGTAAACTTTCCCCGGCGCCGGACCTGAAGGCGTCGGGGGATCAAAAAACAAAGGGAGGATGGACATGAAAAGATTTTCCGCGAATGCCCGCGGCTGCACGGTCGCGCTACTTTCTGCCGCAGCGCTCGGGTCGCTGGGAACCGGCACGGCGCTGGCTGCCGACGCGCAGCCGCGCGACTTCCTGCCGGCCCCGGCGGGAACGCATCTCGGGTTGCTCTATTATCTCCACGGGTCGTCCGACACCTTCGTGGATTCCAACGGCAACGATGTTCCCGGATCAGGACTCGACACCGATATCGGCATCGCCCGCTATGTGTATTTCTTCGACATTGGCGACATGCGCGCCGACTTCAACGTGGTGCAGCCCTTCGGCGGCCTGAGCGACATGTCGATCGGCGGCGCTCCGCTCGCCAGCGACGATTTCAGCCTGGGCGATACCTCGCTCGTGGCCACGGTCTGGCCGCTCAACGACCCAGAGAACAACCGCTACTTCGCGGTCGCCACCTACCTGACGCTGCCCACCGGCGAATACGACCCCAACGTGGCGAGCCTCGGCGCGAACCGCTGGGCGTTGACGGTGCAGCCTGCCTACTACTTCAACATCACCCCGAAATGGTCGGTGGACCTTGTCGGCGACGTGACCATCTACGGAGACAACGACGACGGGCCGGGGGGCATTACGATCGAGAAGGATCCGAACTTCACCGCGCTTGGCTGGCTGAACTACCATGCCAGCGACGTCACCACCGTTTCTTTCGGCGCCAGCACCACCTGGGGTGGCGAAGAGACTTGGGGAGGGGTTGGTCGCGGCGACAGTAAAGTGACAACTGTGCGGGCGGCTTGGACACAGATGTTGAACCCGACCACCCAACTGGCGGTAGAAGTGGGTGCTGATGTCGGTGCCGAGAACGCTTTCGAGCGCGACGTCGAGGCGGTGTTTCGGCTCGCCAAGTTCTTCTGACCGCACGATCATCGGAGACGCCTCTTCGCGGCAACATCCTGACCTGACATGAGGGAGATACAAATGGCTGACGATCAGACAGTCCGGCAGGTGCCCGGCCTTTACCGCAGGCGCGTGGGCGACTTCGTGGTGACGGCGGTGAATGACGGCATCGTTCCCATTCCGGCCGAGGTGATGGTTGGGATGGCGCCCGAGGAGGTGAAGAAAACCTTGGCAGGCCGCTTCCGGCCTGCCGACCCGCATATAACCATCGGCGCATATCTGGTGGAGCGCGGCGGCTCGCGCACGCTGGTGGATACCGGGGCGCGCAATCTGATGGGACCGACGCTGGGCAAGGTGCTGAAGAACCTGGCAGTACTCGGAGTGACTCCCGACCAGATCGACCGGATCGCGCTGACCCACCTCCATCCTGACCACGCCGGCGGAATGCTGGACGATGAGGGCGGGGCGGTCTTTCCCAGGGCTGAAGTGTTCATATCGGTGGACGAAGAGAAGTACTGGCTGGGAGGCGAACCGCCGACCGACGCGCTGGGAATCTCGGCACAGGTCAACTCCTATGCGCCGCAGTTGCGCAAGGCTTACGGCAACCGCTGGCACGCGATCAGCGAGGAGGAACTGATCCCCGGGATGCGACGGGAGGCGCTGCCAGGCCACACGCCAGGGCACAGCGGCTATCACCTTTCCAGCGGCAACGACGAGTTGCTGATCTGGGGCGACATCACCCATGTGCCTGTGGTGCAGATTGCTCATCCCGATGTCGGGTTGGCCTTCGACGTCGATGTGGAGTTGGGGCGCGCCACGCGGCGCCGCATTCTTGACCGCATTTCCGCCGACAAACTTGCCATCGGCGGAATGCATCTGGAGTTCCCGGGCTTCGGCCATGTCGTCCGCAACAGTTCGGGCTACGAATACGTGTCCGATCTGTGGCTGCCGGATATCTGAACCAAGGTGCTGCGGGGCACGGCGTGCCCCGCGGTGCCCCGCAGGGAGGCAGCGATGCAGGAACACGAAACGACGGCCCAGGCAGGGCGCAGTGACCGGGTTGCGGTGGTGATGGCCGCAAGCTCGGGCATAGGGCTTGGCGCTGCCCGGGCGCTGGCTGCGCGCGGCTGGTCGCTGGTGCTGATGTCGCGCTCGGAGAAGATCGAGGCGGTGGCGGCGGAACTGGGTGCGACATGGCTGCGCGGCGACGTGACCCGCGAAGAGGACATGGCAAGGCTGGTCGCAACGGCACTGGAGCTCCACGGCCGGATCGACGGCGCGGTGATCAACACAGGCCACCCGCCCAAGGGCGATATCCTGGAGATTTCCGACGAGGACTGGCACAAGGCGATGGAGATAGTGCTGATGCCCACAGTCCGGGCGATGCGGCACCTTGCGCCGGTTTTCGCCCGGCAGAAATCGGGCGCGGCCGTCTCGATATCAAGCTACGCGGCGCGCGAGCCCGAATTGTCCTATCCGCTGTCGGCGGTGTTCCGCGCGGCACTGGCGAGTTTTCTGAAACTCTGCGTGGCGCGACATGGCGGCGAGGGGTGGCGGATCAATGCGGTGCTGCCCGGCTACGTCGACAATTATCCGGCCACACCCGAGGCGCTGGCGAAAATTCCGATGGGCCGCTACGCGGCGGTCAAGGATGAACTGGGCGCTACCATCGCGTTTCTCCTGTCGGAGGAGGCGGGATACATCACCGGTCAGGGTCTGCTGGTGGACGGCGGCCTGGTGCGGGCGATCTGACAGGGGGGAAGGGATGACGCAAACCAAAAAACAAGGGTGCCGGATGCCGCGCGCCGGAATTGCCGAGGTGAACCGATGAACACGATGCCGAATGCTGCCGCCTTGAACCTCCCGTGGGACGAGATCGTTCCCGACGTCGCCCTCGACTCGGTGGAGGATGCGATCAAGGCCATCGCGCGGGGCGAGATGGTGATCGTTGTGGACGACGCCGATCGCGAAAATGAGGGCGACCTCATCATGGCCGCAGATGCAGTCACGCCGGCCGACATCAACTTCATGGCCACCGAAGGGCGTGGGCTGGTCTGTGTGTCGTTCTCGGCCAAGCGGCTTGAGCAGTTGGACCTGCCGCAGATGGTGCGCGACAACACCGAGTATCTTAGCACGGGCTTTACCATCACCTGCGATCTGCGCGAAGGCACGACCACGGGTATCTCGGCTTCTGACCGGGCCCGGACGATCCGCGCGCTTGCCGCCGAGCATCGCGTGGCGGCCGATTTCAACCGGCCCGGCCACGTCTTCCCGCTGCGCGCCCATCCCGAGGGGGTGCTTGGCCGCCCCGGCCATACCGAGGCGGCGATGGACATGGCCCGTCTGGCCGGGCGCTATCCCGGCGGCGTGCTGTGCGAGATCGCACTGGCCAACGGCGAGATGGCGCGGCTGCCCGACCTGGCCGCCTTCGCCCGCCGCCACGGGCTCAGACTGATCTCGATCGAGGATCTCATAGCTTGGCGCCGGGCGAACGGCCGGTAATCCGGCCTCGGCGGAACGCGACAACGGGCCGGGCTCAGGCCGGTCAGGTGTGACCGATACCTGAACCGCGGTGTCTCCCGCCTGCGTGGGGCCGCAGCCGACAATGCCATTGTTAGTCAGATGCTGGATCGCCTAGGTGTTGGAAATGGGCTAATTCCCTCCCGATCATGAACGTCTCGCGGCAGCCGCATCCAGCCCCATGTTCGAGGCAGAGCGCTGCAGCCCCCGAAACCGAGATCATCAAAGGCTGGCGGGTGACAAAGGGGAAATCGAAGGTCCTGTCCCTGAATGCCCTATAGGACGCGGCGTCAAGGTTCTGACTGACTTGCGTATGCGGGGCGCAAGGTGTGGTGACGGGCCTTGGTCCCTTGCGCGGCGGTATCTTCAGCATGACAGTGCCTCTGAGAGTGTCGTTTACGCTTGGCGGGTGAGTGCGGGCTTGTTGGCCAGCAGGAAATCGGGTAGTGTCGCAAAGTTTCCTGTTCCGTGGCGACCCCGAATATGTCAGCATTGTCAGTGAGTTGGTGAAAGGCGGTTGACGTGATCGAGTTTAAGGGCGTGCACTATCCGAAGTCTGTGAT
>NZ_JBPWNX010000025.1:0-26911 GCF_054954595.1 Actibacterium sp. D185-2 | reverse complement strand
ACACCTCGGCATAGGCAGATCAACAGCTTACAAGGCGATCAGAAATGCCACGCTGTAAGCCATGTTCAGGCTTCGTTCTTCCTTAGCGTGGTTCTACGAAGAAACCTTCCGATGGGGCCAAAACGATGCGACAGAACCCGTGCGATTGCCACCAACGGCGTGCCAGACCGGGTGGTCATCGACAATTTGCGCGTCCGTCAGTCAGAATATGTTGCTCATAATTCAGCCTCCGCAAGGAGGCTGAATCACGCCGCACGGGCAAAATCAATAGGCCCTGACCCCAAGCCTACGTCAGGCGGGGGACAAGAGCCCTTCCTCTTTCAGAGCTTGCAGGACAGCCGGTCGTCCACCGATCCGCTGCGCGTATTCGACGAGCTTCGGCCAAGGAGACATGTCCATCTTGAGGAAGTTGCACCAACCGAGCACCGTGAAGAGATAGGCGTCGGCGACGGTGAAGCTGTCGCCGACAAGATAGCCGGCACTTCCAATGCGCTTCTCTGCTTCGGTCAGACGGTTGGCAGCCATTTTTTCGAAGAAAGGACGGGCTTCGACCGGCAGATCAGGACGGAACAACGGCGCCATTGTCTTGTGAAGCTCTGTAGAGATGAAGTTCAGGGTTTCAAGAAGCTTCCAACGCTCATCTCCCGTCACCTTGCCGAGTTTTCCGTCTGCCTTGTCCGCAATGTATTGCAGCACTATGGCAGCCTCAGAGATCTTGGTCTCGCCATCGACGATGGTGGGGAC
Source organism: Actibacterium sp. D185-2 (assembly GCF_054954595.1). Taxonomy (NCBI): domain Bacteria; kingdom Pseudomonadati; phylum Pseudomonadota; class Alphaproteobacteria; order Rhodobacterales; family Roseobacteraceae; genus Actibacterium; species Actibacterium sp. D185-2. The sequence goes on along the minus strand of NZ_JBPWNX010000025.1, from coordinate 26,167 downwards.
CAGACCCAGTGGGTTGATCTTGCTATAGTCCTCACCATCGACCTTGTTTCCCGCCGGGTCCATCACGACCATTCGGCAAGTCGTGGGTATCTCCGCCTCCAGACAACTGATGTGAGCAGCCAACGAACAGGCCGCAGGTATGTAGTAGAGTTCCATTTTCACAGTGTTTCCTTCCTTTGTGTTTCAGCACAGGTACCCTGAAACTGCAGACGGAGTATATGTCTCAGAAGCGCCAGACCAGACCGGTTCCGACAAGCAGAGGATCGAGCGTCGCACTACCTGTCGCTGACGGCCCGCCGACGCCCAATGTGCCACTGACGTCAGCATCGAGCCAGATTTTCTTGACGTCGAAGTACATACCCATCCGCTCATTGATCATGCTTTCGAAACCGACCTGTAGAACGGCACCCCAAGCATTTTCCGCCTCGAAGCCGGCCACATCGCGCCCGTCCGAATCCAGAATGATGGTATAGTTGATGCCCGCGCCGACATAGGGCTCGAACCTCCGATTACGGGTCGGAATGCGGTATTGGAGTGCGAGAATCGCAGGTGCGTAAGTCACATCCCCGAGATAGGCCCCAGCAAGGCTTCCTTCGCCGCGAATCTCTGCGGTGGGTGGGATTCCGAATGTGAAGGTGGCGGAAAGCTGAGGGTTGATGCGATAGCCGATATCAAAGCTGAGCGAGTAGTTGTCGTCGACCGAAACATCGGCGCCGGGGAATGGCGCACCTCCGACCGACAGTTCGGCACCGGGGCTGAAGTATATCCCCACGGGCCCCCCCCGGAGATACCAGCCGTTCTGGTCTGCATCCTGTGCTTGGGCAGCGCAAGTTTGGGCTAGAGCCAGACAAGCGCTGAGTGTTGCCGTATAGTAAGTTTTAAACATAGTTTTCCTCCCTATGTGTTGGACTTTTTGGTGATGGCGTTGCCCAGGTCTTCGCCTGGTTGGGTATCTTTTTGTGCTTACAGTAGCTTACGAAGGTCTGGTGCTGTGATCAGCGAGTCGTCAGTCACTGCGTAGCCTTTCGACATGAGGCGGCGAACGATCGCCATGTCGCGGGGCGCGCCGAAACAGATGGCACCGACCAGCCGATCACCGATGGCCGAGAAACGGGTGAACGACTTTCCTTCGCCCTTGCGCACAAGCAAAGTTCCCCCAGCGGGCTGGTTATCGCCGATCATCTGAATGTTGAGGTCGTACTGATCAGACCAGAACCAGGTGTTGATTGCATAGGGCTCCCTCTTCCCCAGCAAGTTTCTTGCGGCCGCAGCGGCCTGGTCCTGCGCATTGGCCCAGGATTCCATCCGTGTCGGCTGGCCACCGCCAACCCGCATAGCCGCCACATCCCCGGCCGCAAAAATCAGCGGGTCGGACGTGCGCAGAAATTCATCTACGATGATGCCATTGCCCGTCTCCAGGCCAGCCTCCCGCGCGATCGCATCATTCGCAATCGCGCCGATCCCGACGACGACCATGTCAACCAGCAGCGTTTCCCCGTTTGACAGAGTCACGCTTTCAACCCGGTCATCTCCGCCTACCGTCACGATTGAGGTATTCAGATGGATCACGGTGCCATTGCCACGGTGCACATCAGCCAAAGCGACACCGACATCCTTTGGCAGACTGCGGGCGCAAAGCCGGTCGGCCAGTTCGACGACCACCGCTTCCATCCCGCTTTTTCGGGCTGTTGCTGCGACTTCAAGACCGATCCAACCCGCGCCAATCGACAAAAGCCGCTTTCCAGGCACCATTTGCGCGCGCAAACGCTCGGCATCAGCAATCGTACGCAGATAGAAAACATTGGCTTTTCCCGCGAAGGGGCCATCAAGCATGCGGGCGCGACTTCCGGTCGCGATCAGCAGGCGGTCATAGGGCAGGCTTGCTCCCGAAGAGAGCCGTACCACATGCGCGTCGCGGTCGATTGCTTCGACGCGTTGGTTGAGCTGAAGGTCGATGCCAAGATTTTGCGCGGCCTCGGCGTTCAGCAAGCAAGTGCTCTGTGCATCTGCCGTACCCTGAAGAACCGCCTTCGACAGCGGCGGGCGGTCATAAGGGAACTGCCCTTCTTCGGAGAGGACCGTGACAGTGCCCTCAAAGCCTTCTGTTCGCAGCGTTTTCGCCGCGGAGACCGCAGCCAAACCACCGCCTATGATGATGATACGTTCCATCGGAGTTTTCCTCAGACCATGATACAGATGACGCGCAGACCTGTGCCGCGCGTCATCTGTTGATTACTTGTCAGCGCCGCAGCGCGGCACTGTCCTGAGTTAGGAACCCACCTTGAAGCTCTCGGGGAACGGAGCCCCCCACGAGCTGAAGATGCCCGGCTTGTCCGCGCTCCAGATGAACGGGCCTGCCTTGTGGTCCACACAACGCGGCATTTCCCCCGAAAGCTCATACCTGTTGCCATCCGGCGTGAAGAAATAGGAGTAGAGATTCGAGCCTACACCGTGCCGACCCGGGCCTGCTTCCGTCATGACCCCACCGCGTGCGACCTGATCGAGCATGAGCTTCATGTATTCCATGTTCGGGATCGTCCATGCGAGATGGTCGAGCGTCTCATGCGGCGCGCCCGCAAACATTGCGACGTCATGGTGATAGTCGCCGACATGCATCCAGGCCGCAAGACGCCCTGCGCCTCCGGGGAACTCGACAATGTCAGAGGCATAGAAATCGACATGCTTGCGCAGGAATTCGATCGTCTGGGTCGCATCCGGACCGACGCGCAGCGTGATATGGTCGAGGTCAAGCGGCGCCAGACCGCTCAGGTGGTTGGCCTTGCGAGCAGCCGGGTTATAGTAGTGTTTGCGCGCTTCAGACCGCAGCAATGCAATCTGCATCTTCTGGTTTTGGGGCGGCAGGTCGAATTCGATGATCTTCTCGACACCCGGATCGCAGTCCGTCATCTCCCGGACCTGGACGCCGGCATCGGAAACCCGCTTGCTGTAGCGATTGAGGTCATCCTCATCATCCGCAGCGATCGCAAAGCTGATGACGCCGGTACCACCCTCGGTCACGGCCACATCGAAAGTTCCGTCGGTCCCACAGGTCAGGTAAACAGTACCGTCTTGCCGAGCAATTTCCTCAAGCCCCAGTACAGTGGTGTGAAACCGCACCGATTCCTCGAGGTTCTTAACCCGCAAGTGCGCGTGCGACAGTTTTTGAAGAGCCATACTATTCCTCCCTATGGATGGTTGGCGTTGATGTCAAAGCTCCTGCTGGAGCGTTCTTTCCATAAATGTGATGCGGTCATTCCCCCACCACATCTGATCACCCACAATCATCGTGGGCGTACCAAACACACCTGCCTCATGCGCGGCCTGCGTGCTCGCCTCGTATTGGTCTGTAGCATCCTTCGATGAAACCCAAGCCGACAGAACATCGGGATTCCAGCCGAACTGCTTCGCCAATTCATCCAGCAACGCCGGGTCAGCCAAGTCTGCACCCTCTCCCCAGACCCGGTCCCACGCAGTCCGGATGAAGGCTTCTCCCTCGCCTTTCGCCATTGCATAAAGAAAAGCCTTGTTGAGCTTCTCGGACGCGAGTGACTTCGGAAAGGTCAAAGGCAAACCATATTCCTCAGCCCAACGGTTGAGATCCTTGCTCAAATAGCGAATCTTCAACGGCAGGCTGACATTTGGTGGTGCGGTATTCCCCGCCATGAGTTTGAGTTGCGGCAGGTTCACGACATGGGGCCGAAACTCCAGACCGTATTGCTTGCAGATCCCCGGCACCTTGTGAAAGGCCAGATAAGCGAAGGGGCTCATGAAATCGAAGTAGAAGTCAAGATGCCGACCGGTCACTTGCCGCTCTCCGCCTCAAGCTCCGCAGCGAGTTTTGCCCATTGACGCCCGGACTCGCGCGCGCCTTCCAGAGCCGTTGCGGGAACCAGGTGGTAGGGCGGACGGCAAGGTCCAGCGACCATCCAACCTGCCGCATCCATACGGGCCTTCTCGATGCCGATGTTATAGACCGAGAATTCCTTGAACGAGCCGTTGGGGAAGAGGGTCCGATAGGTCAAACCAATCCTGTCGGTCAGTTTTTTGGCTTGGGTCCAATCGCCAGTCTCTACCGCCTTGGCCACAAGGTCGCGAAGCTGGATCACAGGTGCTGGCCCGCAAACCGCGCCACTGGTCCAGAACGCCGTGCAGTGTTCGGGGTCGAGCCGGGCGGCGGCGTAATAGTCCACATCAAGCGGCATCAGTCGAATGCGGCGCTTGGTCAGGTTCAGGTCCGTATAGAGCGCTGCCGTGTTTATGTACTTGGCAGATACGATCTGCGGAATTTCGGAGATCTGCGCCCAGAAAGCACGCGGGAACTCGAACTTGAATGCCTCGGGGTTGGCATATGCACAGATAGCCATGTCCGGGCACGCCTCGGCCACATCACGAAAGAACTGAACTGCTGTCGGCACATCAGGCTGAACCCACATCGGCGGCCCCATCATCACCCCGTTAAGCCCGATCTCGCGCGCGGCACGGGTCATGCTGATGGAGTCGCGGGTGTTAAGGGCGGTCGCCCCGCCGAAGATGGGAATGCGACCGCGACCGGCTTCGACCAGCGTGCGCATGAAGGCTTGCTTCTCTTGCCATGTTGTCGTGGCTCCCTCTCCCAGGGTGCCGAGAGAAAGAATCCCGTTCACACCAGAGGCGATCAGAGCCTCGACGACACGGGCCGTTTCGTCCAGATCGACCGTGTCTTCAGCGCGCGGATCCGACGCGTTGGGCTTGGACGGCGTGGGCATGATCGCCCAGCAACCTGTCACGTCATCGACCGTGAGCAGTTCATGTTTCATGGCTTGAAGCCCCGATTTATGTGAGTTGTTTTGCGTGGATTGGCATGGTGCGCAGCCAGGGCGCACCATGCCGGACAGTGTCACTATGCGCCGAGCGGAACCGCGTTTCCACGGTCTTCCCGCCAAAGCCCGAGCTTCTCCTGGCAGACGCGATCGGAGTAAGAGAACAGCACTGCATCGCCGTCCGCCTCATGCGTGACGGTATGCCAGCTCGGAACGACGAACAGATCCTTCGGACCCCATTCGTAAGTCTTTCCATTGATCACACTGCGACCGGTGCCTTCAGTGACGACAAAGACTGTTGCGTCTGTCGACCGATACGGCCGCGACTTGAAGCCTTTCGGAAGGAGTTGAAGGCAGGGCGAAATCGTCGGCATCGCCCAGCCGCCGTCGACCGGGTTGACATAGCGCATCTTGATACCGTGGAAGGGGTCGACCTCACCCTGCTTCAAAAGATGCTCGAGGCCTTCGCGCGAGCGTTCGTAAGGGTAATTGAAGATCGGCGACGCTATTCTGGTCGCCTCGTAGTCGACCGGAAGCATGTTGGCACCGTAGCGCCAGGTGCTGTCTTCAAGCTGGCGGGTAATTGGCTGCTGATCCGCGTGATGCTCTTCTGCGAAAGAGGCGTCGAACACCGACACGATTGGAATATCCAGACCGTCGAGCCAGATCATCGGCGCGTCGCTGTCATTGCCGTGGTCGTGCCAGGCTCCCGGCGGAGTGATTACGAAATCGCCAAAGTTCATCACTGTGCGCTCGCCATCGACTGACGTATGCGCGCCGTTGCCCTCCATCACGAAGCGCAAAGCTGACTGGCTGTGGCGGTGCGCGGGGGCAACTTCGCCCGGCAGGACGATCTGAAGGCCAGCGTAAAGCGACGTCGTAATCCGGGACTGACCGCGCAGGCCTGGATTTTCAAGCACAAGGACGCGCCGCTCGGCTTCCTTCGCCGTGATCAGACTGCCCGCTTCCAGCAGGTAGGCCTTCGCTTCGTCGAAATGCCAAAGGTGCGGCAAGCAACCGCTTTTGGGCTCAGGAGTGATGATGTTCGACAAAACAGTCCAAAGTGGGGTATAGGACCCGCTATCGATCTTGTCATAGAACATCTTTCGTTCTGCTGTTTCCACAGGCTTTTCGGTCAGCGACATATTTATCCTCCGTTTGGCGCGATCAGATAGAAAGCGTCACATATATCAGAACTGGAACTCTGGGGTGGTGACGGTGAGACCATCGAGATCTGCTGTCAGGCGAATCTGGCAAGCAAGCCGGCTGCTGTCCTGCCTGTTGGCCGCAAACTCCAACATACTGGCTTCACCTTCGCTGGTCGGCGGAAGCAGAGAAAGCCACTTGGGGTCAACATAGACCTGACAGGTCGCGCATGCGCAAGCGCCGCCACAATCCGCATCAATTCCCGGCACGCCAGCCATCGTCGCAGCCTCCATCAGAGACTGCCCCTCGCGCGACGATACCTCACGTCGCTCTCCCATCGAATCAATGAACACCACTTGGATCGACATAGATATTCTTCCTCCCAGCACGTCGTTCGAATCGAAACTGCTCCACTCAAGGCAGGCTTGCCCACCCATTTGGGAACAATAACGACGAACTTACTCCTCCGTTTGGCTGCCTTTTTCGTGCCCAATCCCGCCTGACCATGGTCATTCAGGCGGATCAATGGCTTAAACTAAGCATGCATACTACATTGTTCGCATATCTTGCTGCTCCTAGTCAAGCGATTGATGGCCAAGGCCCCGACTCAGACATGACCAAACCCGAGCCCGGGTTTTCCGGTAACGCGCTCCAAGGGTAAAGACGTCCATCTGCTGCCCGAGATTGTCGGTGGTATCGAAGGGTGTTATGCTATAAGCGGGCAACAACGAAAAAGAAGATGGTCGGCGCATGAAAGATGATACCGAGCGGAGACCGCCCGAAACCTTGGCTGGCGACGCCGATTTTCGGGTCATTATGGACCATCCCGCGCATCTGATTCGGCGTAGCTACCAAATCTTCTTGTGTGCCTTCGACGAGGCTATGGCTGGCCTGCCGTTGTCGCCTGTGAGCTGGATCATTATCGCAACAGTGCGAAATTTCCCGAGCCTGTCCGTGACTGAGGTTGCCCGGCGCGCCGCAATAGACAAGGCGAGCTGTGGACGAACTGCAAGCGCGCTTGAGAAGCGCGGGCTGCTTTCGATCAAGAAGAGTGATACGGATGGCAGAGAGAAACTGCTCGACATCACCCCTGCCGGCGAGGAATTGTACGGCAAGGCGTTTATTCAGGTCATGAAGCTGAAGTCGCTGCTCCTGGATGGAATTGATCCAGAGGTGCAGCGTCAGTTCCTGACTTCCATGGCAGTGTTTGTTCATGCATCACGCAAGAACACACGACCGTCAATTCCGACCGCACGTGACGCCGACATGGATTGAGACAGTCATAGCGATTGCAGATGGCCACCCACAAGCAGATGGCCAGCTTTTCTTGGCGTCAGGTGACGTCGATTTCCATCGAGCCGATCCGGTCGATCCAGGCATGGATCTTGTTGCCCGGCTCAATCTGCCCGACGCCCTCGGGAGTCCCGGTGAAGATGACGTCGCCCACTTCCAGTGTATAGAATCGGCTGGCCATCTCGATCAGTTCCGGCACGCTCAGCACAAGATCACGCGTATTGGCCTTCTGCCTGGTGACGCCGTCCACCTTCAGTTCGAAGTCGAGCTGGGACGGATCGGTGATTTCATCGGCTGTTACAAGCCACGGTCCCAGCACCGAATAGCTGTCTATGGACTTGCGCATGCTGCGTTCCTCGGCGCCGCGCACCGTCATGTCAAGCCCGATCGCATATCCTGCGACGTACTCCAGCGCGCGCTCCGCTGACACCCTGTCGGCGCGTTTGCCGATGATGACCGCAAGTTCGATTTCGTGATCGCTGCGCCGATCAGGGAAGCGCAGTGTCACCGGCTCGGAGGGGCCGATAAGACTGCTGGTAGCCTTCAGAAACAGGCCGGTCTCGTGGATCACCCGCACTTGGGCTGCATTGCCCTGGTGCAGATCCTTCTGCGCGCGCGCCTCTTCCAGGTGCTTGACGTAGTTCACAGGCGCCGCGACAAGCTTGCCGGGGTTTGCAACCGGTGAATCGAAGGCCAGTTCACGGACTGGTCTGCGCTCTCCGGTCCTGGCAGCCACAAGGAATGCCTCCTTGAGCTGATCGAGATGTGCGATCAACGGGTCATGCCGCGGCAACGGGTAGCGCAGTTGCGGCAAAAGGTCGAGGGCCGAGGTGACATCGACAACCTCATCGTCCTGAACAAGACCGATACGGTCCTTGTGGAAGCGACAAATCTTCATTTCTTCTCCTTATCAACGGGCACCCGGCCCGGCGATCCTGGGGTCGGGTCGCCGGGCCGGGGTGACTAGTTCTCAGCGGTCGTCGCGGATCAAGCCAAACGCACGGGGAGTTCTTCCAGACCTCTGAACCGTGTGTTGTGCTGAAAGCGAGCTTCGCCGTTGCGCACCAAGGTCGGCAGCTCCTTCAGCACGGACGCAAGGGCGATCGGGGCCTCCATCCTGGCAAGCGGCCGACCGAGGCAGACATGGATCCCCGCACCGAACGCGACATGATTGTTCGGACGGCGCGCAAAATTCAGCCTGTCGGGGTCTTCGAACACACGCTCGTCCCTGTTCGCCGAAGCCTGGGCAAGAACCACCTCGGTGCCCGCCGGGATCGTGCCATTACCACTGGCAAGTTCCACATCGTTCGTCGTTCGCCGCCCCTGAAGCTGGAGCGGCGTGATGAAGCGGATCAACTCTTCGAGTGCCGTGGGCAGAGCAACCTCACCCTCGACCAGCTGACGCTTGCTCTCGGGGTCATCCATCAGGAAATGCATCGACTGAGAGATGAGGTTTGTCGTGGTCTCATGGCCGCCATTGAGCGTCACGATGCACATGTGAAGAATTTCGGCGTCACTGACCTCAACGCCATTTCGCTGCGCCGCAGCCATTGCGCAGAGGATGCTCTCGCTCGGGTCGATCGTGCGGCGCGCCTTGATCTCGTCGAGAAATGGCAGGAGATAGCCCATGAATTCCGTTACCGCTTCATGGCCTTGCTTGATCGCTTCGGCCGACACCTGCGGGTTGAGCGGGAAAAGCACCTTGCGCCCCACGCCCTGGATATAGTCAGCATCTTCAACCGGAATGCCGATGACCCTGCAAATGAGTGCAACCGGGATGCGGAAAGCGAAATCGCGCACGAAGTCGAACTCGCCCATTTGCTTGACCTTCTTGATTTCACGGTCAATCACGTCTTGGGTAAAGTCCGTCAGAGACTTGATGGATGTCTGAGAGAAGAAGGGGTTGACGATATCGCGCAACCGGTCGTGATCGGGGTTGTCACGGAAGAGCATCGTCGATGTGTGATGCTCCAGCAGGGGGCCCTTGCCAAATTTCTTCTCAAAGTACTCGCCCTTGTAAACGAGACCTGACAGGTCGCGCCAAACCTGACGCACATCGTCATAGCGCGTCAGAAGAACTGTGCCATCTGCTTGCCGGTGAACAGGATCACCATCGCGCAACAGGCGAAAATACTTGCTCGGATCGTCGAAATAGTCATCCGGCGGAGCCAATAGATTGAAAGCTTGCGCTTTCTCAGAGTCTGTTTGATCAATTCTCGCGGCTTCGGTCATTTTTCCCCCTGTATTCCACATCAATGAACCACTTGTAACATAGGCATTCGTAAGCATGCTGTCAATTTTCAACTTGGACACGCCCTTGCTTTTGTCCATGTCAGAAGATGAAGCTTCAGCCTTTCGCGCTCCCCCCACATGCGCGGCACGCTCCTCTGCGGCGATCTGCCTTTAGCCGCAAGTCGCGCCCGGAAGGGCCTGGACGAATGCGGCGATCGGGGCAAGGGCTGCAAGGTCCACGCCGGTTTCAACGCCGCAATCCCGGAACAGGCTCACGACATCCTCGGTGGCGACGTTGCCGCTGGCACCGGGAGCATAAGGGCAGCCGCCAAGCCCACCAATCGCGGAATCGAAGACGCGTACACCCTGATCATAAGCCGCGCGCACATTCGCCGTGCCATGGCCGTAGGTATCATGCGCATGCATCGCCCAAGCGGAAACGGAGGGAAAGCGCGCCATCGCCGCCCTGAACAATTCCGCGACCTGCGCCGGTTCGCCGCGGCCAGTCGTGTCGCATAGGCAGATCTCGGCATCGGGGCAGATTTCCAGCGCGCGTTCCAGAAGATCGAGCACGGCGTTGGCAGGTGTCACCCCCTCGAACGGGCAATGGAATGCGGTGGCGAGGTTGAACCGCAGCCGCAGCCCATCGGGCGCCTCAGCGACAAGCCGGGCGTAATCGGCGAGGGCCTCATCCGGCGTGGCGCGCACGTTCGAACGGCTGTGGCTTTCCGAGACCGAGATGACATAGGACAGAAACTCCGCTCCCGCCGTGATTGCCTTCAGGCCATAGCGGGCATTGGGAACCAGGACCTGCGGCACGACATGACCCTGGGCCAGAACCTCGGCCAGAACCTCGCCGGCGTCGGCGAGTTGAGGGATGGCGCGCGGACTGACGAAGGAGGTGATCTCCATCCGTTTCAATCCTGCAGCGGCAAGGTCGCGGATCACGGCGATCTTGGTCTCGGTCGGGATGAAGGGGCCGATGTTCTGAAAGCCATCGCGGGGACCAACTTCAACGATCTGGACGGCGGTCATGCTATTACTCCCTTCTGGTAGAGCAACTTGATTTCATCCTGCGAGTAGCCCGCGATCTCTGCCAGAACGGCTGCGGTATCTTGTCCGACCTCCGGGCCGGTGCAGCGGATCGTGCCAGGGGAATCGGGGAAATGCGGCACAATGCCGGGATGAAGCAGGTCGCCATGTAGCGGGTCGCTGACTTCGCGCACCATGCCGCGGGCGCGGAACTGCGGATCATCGGCAATTTCCGCAGCGGTGTAGATCAGCGTCGAAGGGATGTCTGCCTTGGCCAGAAGCTCTGTCAGTCGACCGGCATCGAACTGCCTGGACCAGGCAGAAATGGCCTCGTCGAGTTCGTTGACGTGTTTGAGGCGGCCCGCATTGGTCTGCAACTCCGGCCGTACCGCCAGATCTTCGCGCCCGATCAACGCTGTCAGCCGCTGAAACAGAAGATCTGAATTCGCAGCGACAATGACCCAACGGCCATCTGCCGAAGGATAGGCGCTGGTGGGAGCCGCCGACGCGATGCGCGCGCCGACGGGTTGGCGCACAAGGCCGAGCGCACCGTACTCCGTGACGATCCCTTCCGTGAGCGACAGCACGGCTTCTGTAAGCGCTACATCGACGGTGCTGATGTCCCCATCCTCGGCTCCGCCGCTGCCCGTCCGACCGTCTCGGCGCAAAAGACCGGCGAGAACGCCGATCGCTGCGTAAAGTCCGGCAACGGAATCGCCGATGCTGATGCCGACGCGTGGCGGCGGCAGATTGGTGGTGCCAGGAGGATGGTCGGTCAGGTGACGCAATCCGCCGATCGCCTCGCCAATGACGCCAAAAGCGGCGCGGTCACGCAATGGGCCAGTCTGTCCGTAACCCGAGATATGGGCCACTACGAGACCTGGCCGCAGCTCCTGCAGCCTTTCACGATCGAAGCCGAGACGCGCCAGACCCCCGGGGCGCTGATTCTCGATCAGCGCATCAGAGCGCGCGATGATGCGTCCCACGGCCTCGACTCCTTCGGGGCTTTTGAGATCAACCGCAACCGAACGCTTGTTGCGGCCATGAACGCTCCACCACAGTGACGCGCCGTTGGATTGCGCGCCCCAGCCCCGCACAGGATCCCCATCGGGCGGTTCGATCTTGATGATCTCGGCACCAAGATCGCCGAGAATGCGAGTGGCGAACGGAGCGGCGATGAAGTGGCCGATTTCGACAATGCGGAGGCCGCTAAGGGGTGGCGGGGCTTCTGGTCTGGTGTTCATGTGTCCTCGTCGAGATATCCGGCGTCTCGCTCGCTTCAGGAGTGTCCGGCTTCTGTTGGTGTTGCGTCATACCGCATCTGGTTGGTGTGCTGGCGCGGCCTCACGGAAAGCGGGCAGCGCATCGGCTGCATCGAATATCCGCGCGATGGTGGGCCAACGGCTTGTATCAATGTCGAAACGTTGGTTGTTCCAGACCTGGGCATAGAGGCAGCAATCCGCGAGCCCCGGCGTATCACCATGGCAGAAACGCCCGGTGCGACTGTCCTGCGCCAGCATGATTTCAAGCGGATCAAAGGTGGTTTCGACCCATTGCGTGAACCAGGCTTTCTGAGCAGCCTCGTCGGCACCGAATTGCTCGGTCAGGCGAGTCAGGACGCGCAGGTTGTTCAGGGGGTGGATCTCGCAGGCGATCATGTATGAAAGCGCGCGCACACGTGCCCGCCCGTCTGCCCCCTCAGGCAAGAGCCGCGGTCCGGGTTGGGTTTCGTCGAGCCATTCGATGATGGCAAGCGACTGCACAAGAACCTGGCCATCGTCGCTTTCCAGAACCGGCACAAGTCCGGCGGGGTTCAGCGCCAGGAATTCGGGCGTACGGGTTTCACCTTTGCGCAGGGCATAGGGCACATATTCATAGGCGACGCCCTTGAGGTTGAGGGCAGCGCGCAGCCGCGTCGAGGTCGATGAGCGGAAGAAATTATGAAGGCGGAAGGTCATTCGACGTGTCCCTTCGCGCGCGGCCCGATGGTCGTGGTAATCTCGCCCAGCCCACTGATCGAGACGACGCATACATCGCCCACCTGCATCGCGCCGACGCCCGCAGGCGTGCCTGTCATCACCAGATCGCCGGGCCGGATCTCCATTGACTGCGACAGGATCGAGATGATCTCTGGCACCGACCAGATCAGGTCTTGCAGATCGGCGCTTTGCTTGACGGCACCATTTAGCGTCAACTGGATCCGGCCCTGCTCGGGCTTGCCGACCGGCGCGCCAGTGTGGATCGAACCGATCACCGCCGAGCGATCAAACGCCTTGCCCCAGTCCCAGGGCCGTCCTGCCGCACGGGCAGCAAGCTGCAAGTCCCGTCGCGTCAGGTCGTTGCCGATGGCGTAGCCGAAGATGTGGTCGCGCGCCTGTTCCTCGGGAATATCCGTGCCAGCCTTGCCGATGGCGATCACCAGTTCGGCTTCATAGTGGAAGTTCTGCGTTTCGGGCGGATAGGCGACGACCTGCCCATCTTCGACAACGGCATCGGCGGGTTTGGTGAAGAAAAACGGCGGATCGCGATCCGGATCCTTGCCCATCTCTCGTGCATGCTCGGCATAGTTGCGTCCGACGCAGAAGATCCGACGCACAGGGAAACGCTCGTCCCGACCGGCGATAGGCAGGCTGACGGCAGGAGGCAGCGGGAAGCTGTAATTCATGGAGGTTATTGTCCTTTCCTCGTGGTCGTAATTCAGCGATGTGGCATCGTAGGATGCATTCATGTCGGCACTATCGCCCTGCGCAGCAACCGAAGTGCCACCATGATTGCGACACCCAGGCCATGGAGCATGAGGGTGTATCCGCCACCCAATGCTTCCGGCAGAAGAAGCAGCACTCCGCCAAAGCCCAGGACTGCGCGTTCGTAGCCTGACAACATGCCCCCGAACCAGCCAACCATGGCGGCGGATATGGCATAAACCCCAATTGCCGCAGCAGACGTGGTCAGCAGGATTTCAACCGGGGTTCCCTGCATCAGCAGGGCAGGCGTAACCACGAAAATGAAAGGAACGATATAGGCTGTCCAGCCTAGCCGCATCGCAACGAATGCTGTCTGCATCGGCGGGGCCCCGGCCAGCGCCGCAGCGAAGAAGGCGCCGATGCCGACAGGCGGGGTCACCATTGACATCATGCCGAGGTAGAAGATGAAGAAATGGGCAGCCATGGGTGTGATCCCGGCCTCTACCAGCGGAGGTGTAAGAAGGACCGCCAGCAACAGATAGACGGCAACCGTCGGCATCCCCATGCCAAGGACAACACTGGCAATGGCCGTGAGGAGCAAGAGCAGCGGAAGGCTGCCCCGACCGATCTCGGCCAGCGCGAACGTGCCGACAAAGCCCAACCCGGTGATGTTGAGAACACCGATGATGAAGCCGGCGGCAGCGGCGATCATCAGGATCTCGGTCATGGAGATGCCGGCTTCGGCGAGCGATTGCCAGATCATGCGCAGAGTGATGCGCCGGCCACCATAGCCGTATGCGACGCCGCAGATCAGGGCAACGCCGGCCGCCCAGAGGGCCGCCGTTTCCGGTCGCTGGCCCAGCCAGAACATGCCGACCACGATCACTGCAAACGGCAGGATGAAGATACCCCCGCGACGCAGAGTGTCGAGCGCAGAAGGAATTTCATCCTCACGCAGGGGGGCGATGTTGGCCTTGGCGGCCTCAAGATCAACCTGACAGTACACCGCAAAGTAATAGAGCGCGGCCGGGATGATCGCTGCAATCGCGACCTGCGCATAGGAAACGCCCAGGAAATCGGCCATAAGGAAAGCGACTGCGCCCATGACCGGGGGGGCGATCTGCCCTCCGGTCGAGGCGACGGCCTCGACTGCGGCAGCCATCCGGGGCCGATATCCCGAGCGGATCATCAGCCGGATGGTGACGACGCCGGTCGCGACGATGTTGGACACCACAACCCCGGAGATCGTGCCGAAAAGCGTCGAGGCCAGGATCGAGATCTTGGCCGCTCCGCCGCGGCGGCGCCCCAGCGCGGCAAGCGCGATGTCGTTGAAGAACTCGCCCCCCCCCGCCCGCACGAGGATCTGCCCGAACAGCACGAACGCGGCGACGACCGTTACCGACACGTTCATGGTAAGGCCGAGCATGCCATTGGCATCGAACCCGATATAGGAAAGCAGACGATCCGGTGAGACCTGCCGCGTTTGCATCGCACCCTGAATCATGTGGCCGATCATCCCGTAGCCCCCGATGAAAAGCACCACCACGACGAGCGCCCAGCCCACCACCCGCCGCAGCCCCTCAAGCACCAGCAGGACAAGCATCCCGGACATGATCACGATATCGACCGGGGCGGACATCACCCGCGAGACGATATCGGCATAGTTTATGGCAACATACAGCGAAAGACCAAGCCCCAGGACGGCAAGAATCCAGTCGATGGTTCTACCACCGTCCGCCGGAACATTCTCGTCGCTGCCGCGTGGATCCTTCTCGCCGACGCTGCTTCTGTCGATCAGGAACACCAGGCCCAGCCCAAGCCCCAGGGCGACGGCCAATATCTGCTCGACATAGACGCTCAGCCCGAGGCGGCTCGGCGCGTCGAACCCCACAGCGACGGCCAGCAGCGAAAGTGCCACCGCCTGGGTTTGGACGGCAATCCGACGAAATGTTGGCAGCCGACTGCCAGTTGTCTGAGTCAAAGCCTGTTTCCTCCACAATGAGCGAATGCAAAAAGGACTGCGCCGGGAAATCTCCCGGCCCAGCCCTCCGTCATAACCGTGTCAGTCAACAGCGCGAATGGCGACGCCCCGCTCGGCGAAGAAGGCCGCTGCACCAGGGTGATATTCCACACCCGGATAATCGACATAGGCGGTTTCAATGTTCATCACGCGAAGCGGAGGATAGGCATCGCCGATCGCACCCACATTGTCGAAAATCGAGGCCAGCAGCGCCTTGACCTGTTCGTCGGACACATGCTCACCAGCAACAAGGACGTTGTCCCATGTCAGCATCATCATCGGCGCATCGACACCCACCCGCACCGGCGAGGGCGTCACCTCTGAGAAGTAATAGGCCGGGCGAAACTTGCGAATCGTTTCGAGCGCCTGCTCATCCGAGGCGACCTGAAGATAGCGGACCCCGCCCACCATTGCGCCGACCTCAGCGACCTTCGGCCCGCCGACAGCGAAGAAGGCCGCATCCGTCAGACCCGAGGCCAGAGCATCGACATTGCGAATGATATCGGGGATCGGCACTTCAACCACTTCACCATAGCTGATCCCGTCCGCCTCGAGAAGCGCACTCACCAGCGGACGGTTCAGCGGGAAAGCCTCCCAGCCCGAGGGCACACGCTTTCCGGCAAGATCGGAGACCCGCGTCATGCCGGAATCTGCCCGGACGAACAGCCCTACCGCAAAGGGATTGATCTTGGCCACAACACGCAGATTCGGCAGAGCCGCCGAGTAGTCACCCTCCCCGGCGACCGCTACGATCATGTCATTGATGTCAGTCATCGTGAATTCGGCGTCTTTGCTGTCGACGGCCTGAAGCATCTGCGCGTTGCCGCTATATGCCTGAACAACCAGCCGCCCGCCGCCGCTTTTCTGGGCCTCGGCCGCAATGACCGAAGCCATCGTATTCCACACCGAACCCGCAGGAGGTGTCGTGATCGATGTAACCTGTGCGGAGGCACCGCCAGCCGCCGTCACTGCAAATACCATCGCGCCAAAAACGCGCGCCAAAAACGTCCTCATCTTCTCGCCCCCCATGCTGAACTCGCTCCCCCGCAAGCCCTTGCCCTTCCCCTTACCAGTTCCGGACTTGCTTGAAAAGCATGCTTTTCATATTGTCAACGGCCCCTCAAAGCGATAACAATCCGGCCCACGCGTCTGCGAGGAGCCGGATGCGGCGGAAATCGATTCCAGAGGGAGGAGCCTACGATGAACGTAAAGGCAAATGTTGGCGCGGCGGGCGCTTATTCTGATGCCCAAATTCTTGCAATGGTCGACGAGAAGAGCGGTAAGTTCGACCCTAAGATCTATGTTGACGAGTCGCTTTATCGCCTTGAGCTTGAGCGCATTTTTGCGCGCACCTGGGTTTGCATGGGTCACGAGTCGCATATCCCGAATTCGGGCGACTTCACGACCGCCTATATCGGCGAGGATCCTGTGGTCGTTGTGCGCCAGAAAGACGCCAGCATCCGCGTGTTCCTGAATCAGTGCCAGCACCGCGGAATGCGCATCTGCCGCGCCGATTCGGGCAACGCCAAGGCATTTACTTGCACCTACCATGGTTGGGCATACAATCAGGGCGGTGATCTGGTCAGCGTCCCGATGGAGAAGGAAGCCTTCGGTGGTTGCCTGAACAAGGCAGAGTGGGGGCCGAAGCAGGCGCGCGTCGAAACCTACAAGGGTCTCATTTTTGCGAACTGGGATGCCGACGCGCCGGGGCTCGACGAATATCTGGGTGATGTCAAATTCTACATGGACATCATGCTCGACCGCTGTGAGGCCGGAACCGAGGCGATACCCGGGATCCAGAAATGGGTCATTCCCTGCAACTGGAAGTTCGCGGCCGAGCAGTTTGCTTCGGACGCTTATCATGCGGGCACCACCTCGCACTTGTCCGGCATCATGGCCGGTGTGCCGGAAGATGTGGATATTACCCAGGTTGCCCCTCCGACGGATGGTTTGAATGTCCACCTGGAGAACGGCCATGGTTGCGGCCTCTTCTTGCGGAACCCGATGTTCTACATGACTATTGTTGGGCCGAAGGTGACGGAATACCTGACGACCGGGCCAGCATACGAAGAGGCAGTGCGGCGTTTGGGTCAGGGACGGGCGGATGTGAACCTTTGCCATACCAACGTCTTCCCGAACTTGTCGTTCCTGGCAGGGATCAACACGGTCCGGATGTGGCAGCCTCGCGGCCCGAACGAGATCGAGGTCTGGACCTTCACTCTCGTTGACAAAACTGCCCCGCAGGAGATCAAGGATGAATGGCGTCGCCATACATCGCGCACTTTCTCGGCGGGCGGCGTGTTCGAGCAGGATGATGGCGAAAACTGGTGCGACATCCAGCAAGTGCTGCAGGGTCATGTTGCCCAAAACCAGAAGTTCAACATCGAGATGGGCTCGCATACAGTGACGGCCGATAATCCCGAGGGCTTCCCCGGGCTGAGCTTCGCATACACCTATAGTGAGGAGTCGGCGCGAGGCATGTACCGTTATTGGACGCAGATCATGACCGCACCGGATTGGGATGCAATCCGCCGGATCGAGCAACAGCCGCTCGCGGCGGAGTAACGTTCAATCGGCGGCAAATGTCCGCTTATGTATCAAACGTCTGCCGATACGCCTCGGCAGACACTTTTCGATGAGGGAGGAATAAGATGCTCGATGATACTTTCAAGGCTGCCTTCGAAAGCAAGCCCAAGGCCGTTTCTCTGGAGCTTCAGCATGAAGTCGAACAGTTCCTGTATTGGGAATCCAAGCTTCTGACGGATCGCCGGTACAAAGAGTGGTTCAGCTTGCTGGCTGAGGACCTTCACTATTGGATGCCGATCCGCTCGACGAAGATCATGCGCGAAGTCGCTCAGGAATATACCGATGAGCACGGCTTTGCCCATTTCGACGACAACTGGTACACGATGAAAGGCCGGATTCGCAAGATCCTGTCCGATGTGGGCTGGTCCGAAAACCCGGCCTCTCGCGTGCGTTATCTGATCGGGAACGTCATGGTCGTCCCGGAAGACGAGAATACGATCAATGTCGTTTCGGCGTCGATGGTGTACCGGACGCGGCAAGAACGCCAACTTGACGTTTTCGCCTGCGAGCGCCGGGATGTCCTGCGTCGGGTTGAAACCGAAGCGGGCTTCGAGATTGTGCGCCGCACGATCCTGATTGACCAGAGCACAATCCTGTCGAACAACCTCAGCTTTTTCTTCTAAGGAAGCAAATATGGCATGGATCAAGGCGTTCCCTTCGGCAGATGTGCCGGAGGGGGATATGAAAGTATTCGAAGGTGGCCCTGAGCCGATAATGGTGTGCCGGGTGGACGGCGAAATACACGCCGTCCAGGACACCTGTACGCATGACACGTGGTCACTCGCGGACGGTTTTATCGAGGACGGAGTTGTCGAGTGCAGTCTGCACTTCGCGAAATTTTGCGTCAGAACCGGCAAGGTGAAGGCCCTGCCTGCTTGTGAGGCACTCAAGGTGTTCCCCGCAAAGGTTGACGGCGACTTCATATACATCGACTGCTGAAAAGCCGCGTCAAAAACAGGGAGGAATTACAATGCAACTCAAGGATCAAGTCGCGCTCGTGACGGGCGGAGGGTCCGGTCTTGGACTCGCCATCGTGGAACGCTTCGTCGAGGAAGGCGCACGTGTTGCAATCTTTGACCGCTCGCAAGAGCGCATCGACGACGCGGTGAAAGCGTTTGGCGACAAGGTCGTCGGCATCGCGGGCGACGTTCGCAAAGTGGACGACAACAATCGGGCGGTGGCCGAGTGCGTCAGCGCCTTCGGCAAGCTCGACACGTTCGTCGGAAATGCGGGCATCTGGGACTACTCGAAAACCATGGTCTCGACAGAAGATGACGAACTGTCATCTGCTTTCGACGAGATGTTCGCCATCAACGTCAAGGGCTATGTCCTCGGAGCCAAGGCGGCATTGCCAGAGCTTTACAAGACCAAGGGCCACATGATCTTTACCGCGTCGAACGCTGCCTTTTATCCAGGCGGTGGCGGTGTTCTTTACACGGCAACGAAGCATGCGGTGGTCGGCATGATCAAGCAGATGGCGCATGAATTTGCACCGCACGTACGGGTCAATGGCGTCGCGCCAGGTGGTATCGGTGGCAGCAACCTCGCCGGAACCAGTGCCCTTTCGCAAGAGGGAATCAAGTTTTCCGATATTCCGCTCGACGACCTGATGAAGCAAATGCTGCCGCTTGAACGTGCATTCAATGCGCGGGAATATGCTGGCGCCTACGCCTTCTTCGCCAATCGTCGCGACAATACGCCGGGCACTGGTGCCGTACTGAATTTCGACGGCGGTATCGGCATGCGGGGCTTTGGGTCTCCGAATATGGGCGCAGAGCTCGTTGCAAAGTTCGGCGCAATTTAACCATAGCCGTGCGCACGGATAGGCCGTGCGCACAGTTGAAACTGGGTCGTTCTCTGGACGAATCCTCGCGAGGCTTTTGGCTGATGCAGGTTTCAAGAACAGAGAAGTAAACTTAAAAGGACATGGAATGACTGTTCAGCTCTATATCGACAATGAGGCGCAGAATGCCACAGACAACGCCACATTTGAACGCTGCTCACCTGTAAGTGGCGAAGTCGTGACGCGTGGCGCAGCTGCCACGCCAGGGGATGCCGTGGCCGCGATCGAATCTGCCGAACGCGCCTTTGCGTCCTGGTCGCAGACTGGTCCGGGCCAGCGCCGCGCCCTGCTCATGAAGGCCGCGGAAGAGATCGAAAAGCGCACGGAAGATTTCGTTGTCGCCATGAAAGGCGAAGTCGGGGCCGGCGAACTCTGGGCACGCTTCAATGTCATGCTCGCGGCGAATGTTTTCCGCGAAGCCGCAGCGATGACCACGCAGATTCAGGGCAGTACTATCCCGTCTGACAAGCCGGGAACGCTGTCGATGACCGTAAGGCAGCCGGTAGGTGTGATCCTGTCGATCGTGCCTTGGAACGGGCCGATTGTGCTGGCAGCACGGGCCATTGCCTATCCGCTGATGTGCGGCAACACCGTTGTTTTCCGCGCCTCGGAAACCTCGCCCAAGACCCATGTGCTGGTTGCTGAGGCCGTCCATGCGGCCGGTTTCCCCGCAGGAACGCTCAACTTCGTGATCAACGACCCAAAGGACGCACCCGAAGTCGTAGAGGCAATGATCGCGCATCCAGCCGTGCGGCGTGTCAACTTCACCGGTTCGACGCATGTTGGCCGGATCATTGCTGCGGCTTGTGGCCGCCATCTCAAGCGTAGCCTGATGGAACTCGGCGACAAGTCGCCCATGGTGGTCCTCGCGGATGCGGATATCGACGGCGCAGTGGATGCGACCATCTTCGGCGCCTTCCTCTATCAGGGCCAGATCTGCATGACGACCGAGCGTGCCATTGTCGATGAGTCTGTCGCCGATGCGTTCGTCGAGAAACTCGCCGCGCGGGCAGCACAGCTGGAGGCGGGCGATCCACGCACTCAGGCGGCTTGCGCGCTTGGTCCGATCATCAGCCAGGGCGCAGTTAATCACCTGAACAGTTTGCTTGCCGATGCGACCGAAAAAGGTGCGAAGATTCGGACTGGCGGGCTTGCAGGCAGCACCCTGATGTCGCCGACTGTGCTCGATGGTGTCACATCTAAGATGCGCATCTACTCCGAGGAAGCCTTTGGTCCGATCTTGCAGGTGATCCGTGTCAACGGCGCGGACGAAGCTGTTCGGGTGGCCAATGACACTGAATACGGCCTGTCTGCTGCTGTCTTCGGGACAGACATGGTACACGCACTTGATGTCGCAATGCGCATTCAGACTGGTTCAGTGCACATCAACGGCTCTACCGTCGCGAATGAAGCCCAAGCGCCTTATGGCGGCACGAAGGCCAGCGGTTGGGGCCGGTTCGACAGCACTGCGGTGATTGATGAATTCACCGAACTGAAGTGGATTACGATCGAACAGCCGTCTCAACAGTATCCCCTGTAAGGCAGGCCAGAAACCGGGCGGATGAGGTTGGGAAAATGATTGTCATCGGTGATGGTGATGATCTTATTCGCATCCGCCCGGTCAGAATCTGTCGGCTGGAGTGGGCAAAAGCTGGTGGGTCTCATCCGGAATGCGGTCATCGCCCAGTTCGATCCCGGCAAAGCGGCGCATCGCCTCGCTGTCGTAGAGGGTCTCCTCGGCCATCGGGTCGCTCAGAGCATACCAGTTCTGAAGGAAATAGACCCGCAGCATCACCTCCAGAGCCATCGGTGGCCGACCGCCCTTTGGCCCGGCCTTGGGATAGTGCGGCACGATCAGCGCAAGCAGCCGAACCCACGGCACCACCGCATCCATCTCCGCCAAGAACAACTCCCGCCGCGTCCGTTTCTTCTTCATGGCGTCGCGCAGGCCGGGAAGGGCGGGCTGTTTCGGCATCGCAAGGACTCCTTGCAGGGACACCCAAGTCTACCAGATCAGACGAGAATCGAGAGGTTTTTCAGACGTTCCTTAAACAACGGCAATCTTGCGCCCTGTTGTCAAGCCATTGATCTTCTCTATCATACTTTGCGCATCAATTTTGTAGTATTGGTACAGCTCGCCAATAGTCCCAGTCTGCCCAAAGCGTTCCACACCCAACGGAATCGTCTGGTGGCCCTGAACCGCACCGAGCCATGACAATGTCGCGGGGTGTCCGTCAATTACCGTGAGAAGGCGGCAATGCGGCGGCAAATCTTGCAAGAGGCGTTCAACATGACTAGTCGCGCCCTGCTGGCCACGCGCCCGAGCGCGCTGTGCCGCCGTCCAGCCCGCGCTCAGCCGATCCGCCGAGGTAACGGCCAGCACGCCGATGTCACGCCTCGCATCCGCCATAGCGCCTGCGGCGCGGATCGCTTCGGGCGCAATGACACCTTGATAAGCGATCACCACCTCGCAGTTGGGTCCGGGCCGACGCAACCAATAAGCGCCGTCTATAGTTCCTTGCTGCCAATCCCCATTCGGGCGCTTGCCGGGCTGTTCCACCGGGTTGGTCGAGAGCCGCAGATAGACGGAGCCGCCGGCTTCATCGCGCAGCCAGGTGCGCTCGTCAGGATTGCCTGAACCGTCCCGCTGGAGATAGCCTAAGGCCCACTCCATGATAACTGCCAATTCATCGGCAAAGGCGGGCTCAAAGGCGGCCAGTCCGTCCTGGCTCATCCCGATCAAGGGTGTGCCGATGGATTGATGCGCACCGCCTTCGGGTGCCAGCGTAACGCCCGAGGGCGTACCTACCACCATGAACCGCGCATCCTGATAGCAAGCGTAGTTCAAAGCATCGAGCCCGCGCGCCACGAAAGGATCGTAGAGTGTCCCGATCGGGATCAGCCGCTTGCCGAACAGTGAATGCGACAGCCCCGCCGCCGCCAGCAACAGAAACAGGTTCATCTCGGCGATGCCAAGTTCGATGTGTTGACCTTTCGGCGTGAATTCCCATTTCGCGGTTGAGGGGATGCGATGCTCGATAAAGGCATCGGCCTGCTCAGTGCGGGCAAACAGCTTGCGCCGGTTCACCCAGGGGCCGAGATTGGTGGTGCCGGTCACGTCGGGCGACATCGTCACGATGCGCTCCGCCAGATGGCTGTCGCCTTTGGACAAATCATCAAGGATCTTGCCGAATGCCATCTGTGTCGAGATCTCGCGGTCAGATGACAGGGCAATCTCGGGAACCGGCAATACCGCGTCGGTGAAGCGGCGACGACCTTTGGCAAAAAAGGGCACCTTGTCGAGGAACTTTTGCAGCGCGGCGGCGTCTGGCACGGTGGCGAACTTGTCCCACTCCTGCCCCGCCGGCACGCCCATATGTTGTTGCCAGTCGGCCATCTGGTTCTTGGTCATTAAGCCACCGTGGTTGTCCTTGTGGCCCGCAATGGGTGTGCCCCAGCCCTTGATCGTATAAGCAAGAAAACATGTGGGACGGTCGTCGGTGACATTGGCAAACACCTCGGCCATGGTCTCGACACAGTTGCCGCCAAGATTCTCCATCAGCGCCGCGAGTTCCGTATCATTGCGCTTGCCGATCAGCGCCGTCACCGGCCCCTGATCACCAAGATCATCCATCAACCGCTTGCGCCAGACCGCGCCGCCCTGATAGGTCAGGGCGGAATATTGCTGGTTCGGGCAGGCGTCGATCCAATCGCGCAGGGCGTCGCCACCCTCTTCTTCAAAGGCCGCGCGCTGCAGAGCGCCGTACTTCACGCGAATGACATTCCAGCTGAAAGCTTCGAAGATTTTTTCTACTCGCGAAAACAGGCCTTCGCGCACCACACCGTCTAATGACTGGCGGTTGTAGTCGATGATCCACCAGCAGTTGCGCAGATCGTTCTTCCAGCCCTCTTGCAACGCTTCATAAATATTACCTTCGTCCAGTTCGGCATCGCCGACCAGCGCCACATGGCGGCCAGCAGCCAGGTCGCTGCTCCAGTCTTTGGCCATCAAGTAATCCTGCACGATCGACCCGAAAGCGGTAATCGCCACGCCCAACCCCACAGAGCCGGTCGAATAATCCACGTCGTCCACATCTTTGGTGCGGCTGGGATAGCTTTGCACGCCCTCGAATCCGCGAAAGTTCTTCATCTTATCAAGCGTTTGATGACCCATCAGGTATTGCATGGCATGAAAGATCGGCGAGGCGTGCGGCTTTACCGCTACACGATCTTCGGGTCGCAGCGCGGAAAAGTATAGCGCCGTCATGATCGACACCATCGAGGCCGAGCTGGCTTGATGGCCACCAACCTTGATTCCGTCTACCTTTGGCCGGATGTGGTTGGCGTGATGAATCATCCAATGCGACAACCACAACAAACGGTCCTGAAGCGTTTTGAGATGGAGTGTGTCAGATGTCATTTTCGGCCCTCGCATTCAAAGCTTGAAGTGTTGCGAGACTAGCATCAACAATCTGACGCTTCTCGCCTAGTTAACGACTACTTTATGTGTTATGTGGTGATAGTGGCCATTTTTTTGGAAAAACTTGATGATTAGCACCAATCTTGATTCTTACGATGTGGGTATTCTGCATGTCCTGCAGCGTAACGGACGTGCCACAATCAACGAACTGGCTGAAGCCGTCGGGCTTAGTCCATCCCCGGTGGCCCGCAGGCTGCGCATTTTAGAGAATGCGGGCGTGATCACAGGCTATGCTGCGCTGATCGACGAAACTGCTTTGGGTTATGAATTTTCCGTGTTTGTCTCGGTCAAACTTGACCGTCAAGTGGACGACGCACTGGCCAGCTTCGAAGCCGCGGTGTGCAGCTTTCCTGAAGTTGTCGATTGTTGGCTGATGACCGGCAACCGCGACTATCTGCTGCGCATTGCAACGCGCGGGCCTTCCGATTTTGAACGCTTCCTAACCAGCACCTTCACCAAAGTTTCAGGTGTAGCATCTATTGAAAGCTCAATCCCACTGAGACGCGTCAAGGCAGGCTTGTCACGCACGCTGAAACTTGATGCCAAAGGATATCAAAGGCAAACAACAACTGGGCATGGTGGATCCTAAACGAGATCTCTTGGCACTGTCATTTGTGGACGTATATGGACCCCGCCTGATTGCAACAGGCTAACTTGGTCTGGTTCGGCGATCACGATTGCAGACGTATATCCGGCTTCCTTGAGCGGCCCGATGTTTCGTCGCCGCGAGCCCCGATGGATTTCCGCGCGCTTCTTCCTCATTGGCTCCAAGGCATCGGCTTTCGCCGCGCCGGTCCACACATCAGGTTCAAGAAGCGATCAGGGTGACCCTTTCACCATCTCCTGCCAGTTGTTGCAACGTTTCGGGGAGCGCGTGTCAACGGCGGAGTAAAAACCAGCCACGTGGCGGCGCAAAATCAGGCCAATGACGGGCGCCAGGCGCCATGGCGCGCGCGCTTGTCACATAGCTGGCGCGTGCCATGGCGCTTGGCCCGCAGGGCCAATCCTGTGGCGGATGATCAGGTTGGGGCTTCGGCCTTTCGGGCGCGGCTTTGGGCGAGCCGATAGCTGTCGCCGTTCATCTCGAGGATGTTGACGTGATGCGTCAGTCGATCGAGCAGTGCGCCAGTCAAGCGTTCGGTGCCGAAGGTCTCGGTCCATTCGTCGAACGGCAGGTTGCTGGTGATCAGCGTGGCCCCGCGCTCATAGCGCTGCGAGATCACCTCGAACAGTAGCTCGGCACCGGTCTTGGAGAGCGGCACGAAGCCCAACTCGTCGATGATGAGCAGCTTGACGGCGGCCAGCTGCTTTTGCAGGCAGAGCAGGCGACGTTCGTCGCGGGCCTCCATCAGTTCGTTGACCAGCGCGGCGGCGGTGATGAAGCTGACCGGCAGCCCCTTCTGGCAGGCGGCCAGCCCCAGCCCGAGGGCAATATGGGTCTTGCCTGTGCCGCTGGGCCCCAAGGCGATGACGTTCTCGCGTCGGTCGATCCATTCGCAGCGGGCAAGTTCCAGCACCTGCATCTTGTTGAGCTTCGGGATCGCCTTGAAGTCGAAGCTGTCGAGGCTCTTTGTGGCTGGGAACTTCGCAGCCTTGATCCGCCGTTCGATCATCCTACGCTCGCGGTCGATCAGTTCCAGCTCGACGAGACGCGCCAGGAACTGGACGTGATCCCGACCCTCGGCGGCGCATTGGCGGGCAAGCTTGTCGTATTCCCGAAGGAAGGTGGGCAGCTTCAGCGTCTTGAGATGATCCGCGAGCAGGATTTTCGGGGCCACGGTCATGCTGCATCCTCCGACAGCAGGGACATGTAACTGGCCGCGGACGTGGTCTCGACGTTCGCCCGAGGCACGTAGGGGTAGACATCGAGGTCCAGCTTCGGGGGGTCTGATGCCGGGAAAATCAAAAACGCTCATGAGAGCGTACTATTCTGCCCCCTCCGGCATCAGACCCCTAGATGGTCAGGCCGATAAAAAACGCCAGCGCGGGCAGCAGCACATAGTCGAGCCAACCCAGCCAGGCCGACAGGCCCACGGCGCCGAGAAGAACGAC
>NZ_JBPWNX010000024.1:0-28575 GCF_054954595.1 Actibacterium sp. D185-2 | reverse complement strand
GCTCACTGCCGCGCGCATAACTCCCAAAACTTGGCATGAGTTCCTCGACGACTTCGTCCATGACGCCGATCTCGTCGCCCGCATCAAGGCCCAATCGCCGCGGTAGCAACCGGCCGGTTACGATACTTCTGAAATTGAAGGCGAAATCCTCTACCGTAACAGCGTACAATCCTCGATCCGCCGTCAACTTGGCCTCAAGGCCGGGGCCCTCCCTGCTCACTGGCGTGGCGGGTACGCTTTTGAAGCGCCGCAAGGAATATTATCGGGCACCGGAAGATGCGAGCCAAACACTCAATGTAACGGATTGGCTATTATGATTTGCGCAAATTGTCATCGAAGCAGAACGGCGCCAAGGCGCAAATCGACGCACTATCGTCTCGCCATCCCGCTCCGTTTAGTGGAAAGCGTGTGCATCGAAGAGATCGCACCATGAGCCTGCCTCACTTTTTCGGCCTGCGCCATATCTCCGACACGATAAGGATATGAACATGAACCACAATACTATGAGGCGATAATAAATATCTCCCCTCACCACCCAGCATAACTGCGGTCCACATATGGATCGTCCGCATCTGTGTGAAGTTCAAAATCCTGACGATGGAGCCTGCCGCGAAACGGAGAACCTTCCCTCGGTGAATGGGCCAGGAGGTATCCGGCAGCATCGATCCAATTGATAAAATCATCAGTCACGATCGGCACAACGCGATACAGGCCACGTTCTCCAGTCGTACCGCTGAGTTCGGCCACAATACTGTTCGCGCGGGCCGCAGCGCGTTCCGGCTGCGGCAAGCTACGTTGCCAAGCGAGGAAGTACTGCGGGTCTATAAAGTCTTCGGCGCTGATATCGTCATAATTCTCCGCCAGCCACGTCTCGAATTCTGCACGGCGCTCAGCGGCCTCGTCACGTGTCCGTGCCAAACCTTGAGCCAGCGCGAATGCAACAAACGGGTCCAGCGTCCCCCATCGAAGCATTTCGCGTGCCCAGAAGCCGAACCAAGGCAATTCCGTCGTTTCTTTCCATGCCTCAAGCGACGGTATCGCAAGAGCCTCACCGGCACCGTCAGACCAAGCCCGCGCGACAACTGCCCCTATCGCGACGCCCAGACGAAAATCGATGTTGTCGGCGACAAATCTCTGCCACGCGCGGAGCTGGCTGGCATCCGGCACTGCCGCGTCCGGCAGTTTCATCCACCATCCCAGTACATCTTGCCAATGATCCAGAAGCGCGCGATCAGTTTCGGTTGACCTGACCCGAAATCCATAACCCCGGTCGTCAGCTACCAACGCGCCAAGCGCGGCGAATACCTCAAAGCGATCTTCGTTGTTGGCATTGCCATACCCCTGAGCACCTTCGATGATATCTCTCATGGCTGGCGCTATCGCTTCAAAACGGCGTCCGACATAGGGCGCAAAACCGTATTGATACAGCCGGCTTCGCTCTTCCGCATCAGGATAAATCCGCTCAGAAATGGCATGCCCGCGCCGCACAAATGCACGTTCCAGCCAATCCTCCTGAATCGCAGCGTAGGCGGAAAATGTCCTGCGCCAAAGACGAACAAGAAACTCTTCGGCGGCCGCCCCTTCGAGCCCCTCTTCCCGGACACGCCCAATCTCTTCAAGAGCACTGAGCAGAACACTGTCCAACTCATCTACGCTATCGGCAAGTCGGCTCTCTTCGGATGTATCGGCCCTACCGGCTTTATCGCTGATTTGGTCAGGAATGGCGATTTCAAGCCAATCCAGAAAAGCATCGCCTTCCAAGCCGAGTAAATCCTGCGCACGTTCTGCGATGCTATGTAACAATAGGGCGAGGGAACTGCGGACTTCGACCTGCTCAAGCTCTTCGGCAAGAAGCCGTTGCCTGAGTGAGTTGTAATCACTACTAAGAGCAAGAATCTGACGACGCTGAATTGGCATCTGTTTCGGAGCCGTCGCCGAAAGACGCCTTGGTAAAGCAACCAAAGTGATACCTTCCATGCCATTGCTGGCACCTGGCCGCCCAGCACGCCCTGACAGGTTGCGAAACTCAGCAGTGGAAAGGGGCGCTTCAATGGATGTGTTGTTGATCGGATCATAGGTCCGACGCTTCAGTGCCGTAACGAATATGATATCAAAAGGCAGATTGACGCCTTCGGTAAGGGTGGCCGTAGCCACCGTGATCGGGCAGATTCCGCGGTCGATTAGATCGGTCATAAGCCGTCGCAGCCGCTGTGGCATTTGGCCATGGTTCGTGGCGATGCCGCGGTCAAGCAACGCAAGCTCGTAGGAATCAGCGCCGCAGTAATCGATGCAGGCCGCTTTGGTTTCTTCAAATCGAGCCCGTTCATTTTCGTCATCAGGCGGCTCAAAAGTCAGGGCGTCCTGCCATGCAGCGAGTCCAAGGGCGTCCTTGTACCATCCCATTGTTTTTTCCGGCTGCTGCGCAACCGAAATAAGTATCCGGCGCTCGCTATCCGTCAGATGCAGAGCCGTCCACAAAACGTCCAGTTCGTTAAATCTGTAGATGCTGTTTCGCATCGTAGCCGGAAGTTGCGGCATGGGCGGCGTGCGCAAGCGCAAATAAACCGGCTCATCGCGGCCGCGTACGAAAAGCGGACGCCCGTTTATAAGTTCAAGCAGCATGCGCCCGGCACTGCCCGGCGCGGTCTCCAGAACACCTACGATTTGTCTTGTACTGCGATAATGCGTTCCAACGGCCTCAGCGTCGTCCCGGCCCTCAATCCAGCGCGCGACCGGCGGCGCAGCGCCGCCTGCAACTGCGGTCAACGCAATCCTGACAATATCGGGCGATTGTGCGAGCAGCCGCGAAACAAATCCTTCCAGGCGGATTGAACGGCTGGAATGCTCAGCAAAATCGGCTACCGCCCGTTCTTTATCATCGGGAACGACCTGATGCGCTTCATCGACGATCAATAGCTGTAATCGACCGAGTAACAGCGGACCGAGATAACGCATCAACGCATCGGCCTTTTCCACGGTTGCGACGAGAACGGTGGGCCTATCTGCATCCAGCCAATAGTCGGTCACGCCCCAGTCAGCACCGCCATACAGACCTGTAACGATCAAGTCCCTGCCAAGTTCGTCTGTTAGTTTTGCCTCGACCTCACCTGCAAGCGCCCTCGATGGAACGAGATACAGGGCCAGTGGAGCCGGTTGATCATGGTCCCGCAAGAGAAGCTCCTTGACGAGCGCGAGGTTGGCAACGAGCGTCTTGCCTGAGCCAGTCGGCGTACAGAGCGCAAAGGACGATTCCTCAAGAAGCCGCGCGATTCCCTGCCGCTGTGATGTCCAGAGGATACCGCGCTTGCGGTTGAATTGGGTTCGCGCAAAACGCTCCAAACGCGGGGCCCGTTCCGGATTGAGATTACCGAGTGCACGGATTGGATCGTATATGCTGGCAGTCCGATACGAAATCGCGACTTGATACAAGAGTGTCACAAGCGCTGATATCTCATCCCCCAAAGTGCGGGCAGCCATGCGGTCGAGCGCCCCGAGCTTAGCAAGTACGCGATCCCGCCGGGAATTATCACCACGGCGCAGGGCATCCGCCATAGCACCAAGCGCGCGTACCAGTTCAACGGTAAAATACCATGTGACTTTGTCATCACCGTCTTCCTGCAAAAGGCGCCCGGTGGCCTCCCGATCCGTTATGTCCAGATGATTGCGCCAGAATTCGGTAACTGTGCGGATTACACCGTCAAAATCTGCGCCCAGAAATCCGGCATAGAGTCGCGTTCCGAGGTTATCCTGCGGCGCTTGAGCAAGCAAAGCGGCGGCCATCGCAGGTAGCCCCCCGAGCTGATAGGAAGCCGCGGCCAGTAGTTCCAGAGGAATGAATGTTTCCAGTTCGTCGCGGGCGCGCGTGAGCCATTCAAGCAATTCACCGGCGCGACGGTAGCATTGAATGGCATTTGCGGATGCTTCTCCTTCAACCTTACGGAATATAACGGCGGCGTCGAGCAGCCGCCGCGCATCGCCAAGCTGTGACCGGGATTCCGCCGCATTCCACTGAATGGGCGGCACTTCCCAACTCGTCTGCAATCCGCGAACGAAAGACCGCGCCTGTATAGGTGTGAGCGCGTCCTCAGCGGCAATCTGGCGCATCAATTCTTCGGCTATAGCTATCCGGTCTTGGTCAAGTTCAGGCATTGCCGCCTCCGTCAGACCAAAGACTCTCGTAGAGGGCGTCGATCAATTCTTCGCCATCCTTCAAGATGACTTCTACCAATTGCAGATCGTGCCCTGCGGTATAGTTATCAGGCATATCTTCCCACGGCAAAAGACAGTCCATTTTTTCGCGCGTGGCGGCCCCATTACCGACAACAATGATAAGATCAGTGCGGGGAAGCGGTTCTGGGTTGTTCAGAACAAGGGAGCGCTCCATCGACAGGATAGCCGCATCATAGCCGTCCGGATCGTGTTCCTGCAAAAGCCTCATGAGTTGCCGCACGCCGATGGGAACCGGCGGATCGTTATTCACATCATTCCAGACGCCTTTGCCGGAATGAACCTTCTCTTCACCGCCCTCGGGATCGTCTATCTTCTTGCCGTGCATCAGTGTGTCCACGGCCGATGGCGTGAGAGTTTTCCGCCATTTGGCTTCGCCAGCGATGAAGCGGATCACAGTACCATCGTCGCCAAGCAGCAAACCTATGAAATCCGAGCCGAGACGTCCGATGGTCTGGCGCTTCCGTTCCGGATCACGAGCCAGCGCAAACAGGTAGTTCCGCGCATCTTCATGGTACCGGAACAAAAAGATCGGCACACACCATTCATGTTTTCCAACCAATTCGTAACTTTCGGTCACAAGCCCAGCCATTACTTCACCAAACAGGCCCTTTCGCGTCGTTCTGGGAAGACAGCCGGGATATTCTATAGGCGCTTCGCCGCAGTCGCCTGCATCGGGATGAAGGTCAATGCCGATATCGGCATGAAATATCTGCCGTGCGTCCAGATGTGCGGACTCGAAATACGGACGCAGGGCATCCCGGACGGCAGCGCCATCAACGTCTTTTTGTAACAGGAGCAGGTGACCAAAATTGCCGTTGGTCGAAGGATGCTCTTCCAACCATTTACCGAGTGCCTCAAGCGGTGGCGGACAAGTATGCATACCGCCCTCCATAGCCGCCCGGCAGCCGGTGATTTACATCTTTCTGATGACTTGCTCGCTTGTGCATCTACATAAAATTCCTAAAGTCATAGACACTATCAACCATGTCCTTGTTTTGCTGAATGATGTCTGCGAACGCTTTGGAATAGACAAGCGTAACCGGCAACTTCTTGTACAGAGTATTGTTGTTCCAATCCATTTTGGTAAGGCCAAGAATACCCGAACAGGTTTCGTGCCACCCGCCTGCGCCTGAAAAACGGCGAACCAGAACCGGCGAAGGCGTGGGCTTTAGAGGCCCTTCCTTATAGACATTGTAATTCGGATTCTTGACGTTGACACCGGTCACACTGCCCTGTGTCCAGAGAAGAGCCTCGTTGCGCTCAATCGGGATGTACGTACCCCGTACGACCGGATATCCGTGGGCTTCGGGAGGTTTCTTGTTGTCAAAGCGGATGCCCTTCCAGTTCGTGCCCTTTACGATCTGGACAAGCTCAACGTCCGTGCCGTCACGGAACGTATCGAGCGCACCCAATATCTCCTGCTCCTGAAACGGCGTGTTCTTGTGGACTGTGATCTTGCGCGGCACGCGTCCAAAATGACCGCTCTGGTAAATTTCAAGGCTGCGTGAGAGGACCGACTGCATCTCATAGTATGACAGATAGGGATTTTTCTTACTGTCCTGCGTGAACTCGCGAGCATCATAGGCCACAAAACGGAATCCGGTTCCATCCGGGTCAAATACCTGGCTGCAACACGTCGTGTAGAAGTTACCGGATTTGTCAGTCTTCATCGCGTAGCTGATACCGATGAACGCTTCATCTTTGTTCAATCCGGTGAGCTTCCAGGGTACGCCTCCCGCCTTAGCATAGATCGCGACGCTCATGCCCCACATTACATTGGCGCGGCAGCGGCGCTCGAAGCTCTTCTCACGGACGATCTGGATCGGAATATTCGAAGGTGCGCAATACGCCTTGAGATAATCGTGGAAATTGAAATTTTCACCCTCGAAACACGCGGCCCAGCTTTGCGGCAAATATACAAGCGCGATGTCAAAATTGCTGCGTACGCTCCGAAGCTGGGCGATACACTGAAACAAGCCTTTTGCGAGTTCAGCCTTCTGCCCGGCCTGCGCATGCCTATCCAGTTCATCGGGAAAGGAAATAGCCAGAGTGTCATCCTGATCGGCGACGGGAATGCGAAACAGTGCTTCAAAGCCGGGATATTCGGGATAGTAGTTTGGTGCTTCCCGCACTTGCGCAGTACCCTTCAACTCCTGAACCAACTGGGTGAGCTTACCCATGTTCGTCTTGGGAGCGAGAAGCGCCAGGCGGAGCTTGGCGGGCGCACCGAATTTCAGGCCGTACGGACCGTGATTGATCAACCCCATCAACGGGTGCCTACCGGTTCGGCCACCGGCAAAGACAAGCTCCGGCTCGGGCAGCGTCGCATAGCCGCTCAGCTCTCCTGCGCTCGCGATCATGCGACCAGCCTCCGCGAGAATGCTGTCCTGTTGCCTATGCGAAAACGCGGATTTTCAATCTTATTCCCGTCAGAAAACGGCGTGACCGTGATTTCAGAGTTGCGCTCTTCAGTATCAAAGAGCAACTGAACCCACGCATCCAAAAGCGCGTTGAACTTGTCATTCTTCCGGTCGCTGCGCCTTCTGTCCAGAAAGTCACGGGCATTGGCACGGGCGCGGGGCGGCCATATCCAGATGTCCGGATCGATGATAAGCCAGAGACTGCCTCCCTTCTGATCGACGGATATCCGCAGCGCTTCAGCCCAATCCACCGGTTCGGAATTCGGCTTTTCGGGAGTGGGTACTGTAAAGACGCCCGGCACCTTTCCAGATGTTTTACCGACAAGCTGGAACAACGGATCGAGGCCGCCAACATCGTCGGCATGCTGATCGGCAATCAGGAACACCGATCCGTGGCGTGCACGGACGAGCAAGGGACGCCCGCGTGCCAATGCATATCCCAGAGCCTCTTCGATAAAGCCTTTTAGATGCAGGTTTTCCGGCTTACGAATATCATCCGGCAACGCACGGGATTCCACGGTCTCGACGGACCCTGCAAATCCCCGGCGGGCATCATCTTCCTTCCCCCAGCACCACACCGTATCGGATTTGCTCAAAACCAGCGTTTGCTCCGATGCGCTTGCAACCCTTCTAACTTCATCCCAATCAACGGGTTGCTTGAAAGACAGCGACAAGCATTCTGACGGCATATCCAGTATGGGAAGGGCATTAAGCCGCAGGAGCGGCTGTTGTTGCCCGGATAACGGCCGGGGAATATTCACTTCCGATAGATGTGCCTTACGCACCTTGGCATCCATGTCGGGCGACTTGGCTTCGATGTTCCGCCATAGGCGAAGCATCAACGTATCAAACGTCTCAATCTCGACAAGCTCGGCAGTCACCCCCTTCTTCTGCGCAGCCGCAAGAAACTCCGTTACCGCAGGGTGTACGGCACTGCCCTTCAAGCTGGTCCAGTAAATTCCGTGCGGAAACGGATTGGTCGATTCCAGAGCCTGTCTCAACAACGACATGACGCTCTCATCGCGCCCGCTATAACCGGCAACGATAAAGCCGAACCGGTTGGATGCATTCACAAGGCAGGCGGAAAGTTCCTGATTTTGTTTTTCCAGATCGGCACTTAGGTTCTTGATGCTGTCATAGCGAAAATCGCCGTGCAGCTTGCAATAAATGGGGAATTCTTCGTTGTTGAGCGCGTTATTAGCTGCATGAGATCCTTCGATGTGGAATGCTGAGAGTGACTGACCACCAACTTCGGCAACCGATTTCTCGACGACGCTGTCAAAATTGGTTGTAAATACGGCCCGGCACATTCCACTTGCGAGCAACGCACCGAGTACACGGTTCCCCACCGACAATGCAACTTTATCTTCCGCCAGCATGGCACTCATATACTGGCGCTGGCGCTCCCTTTCGTCGCCGAAAATTTTCTCGAAATAGGTTGTGTATTCCTGATCTGCCCACAATTCGGGGAAGCCGTGCGCATCCATATAGGTCTGAATACGTGCTTTGACGGCATCGCTTTGAATGTCTTGACGCGAAATGTCCTGATTTTCTTCGCGGCAATAGTGGCGGCGTTTCAGATCCCAGATGATGTCGGTAGCGGTCGGCAGACCTGCACTGCGGGACGTGCCCGCGCCAAGAAACCATGCATAGTTTTGCGGACGCTGACAGAAAGTAGCCGTGAGTTCAGATTGAGTTGCCAAATTTATCGCCCGCCTTCCTGTGCCTCGCGAAGTGCGCGATTGAAGAAGTGTCTCGTCGCCTTATCCCGCGCTTCTGCATCGGTCAGCACAATATTCTTCATTTCATTGTCACGTTGGAACATGCGGATTGCGCCCTGGAAGAAGGCATCGCGGAACGCGGCGTAGACGACATCGGGCGGGTTGTTCCGCAGCATCTCCGTCATGTCCTCGTCCATGATCTCGCGGTTAACTTGTTCAAACCGGATCATGTCGGATTCGGTGAACTCGGTGCCGTGACGGTCATTGAATGCCCGCACTATCTCGGATAGCTCTTTCTTCTCGTCTTCGGTGTAGGGCTTTGCGCCGAACTCGCTGATCGCCTTCAATGCCTCGGTGTCGCCAGCGGAAAGAGATGCGCTGCCTGCCTCCTTCTGCTCGACCTTGAAGGCCTGAAGGCGCAGCATATCTTCGGTGATCTCAATCTCCGGCGGAACTTCGCGGTTGGGTAGAAGACGTGAAAGCCAAGCCCCATAGGATGCGAGTTTTTCGAGGCTCGTATCTTCGAGGCGGATCACCTGCGCAATGAAGTTGTAAAAACGGCCATAGCTTTTGAGAAGCTGGCGAAATTCCTCCTGCCGTCCTTCGTCGTCATCGACTTCGAAGCGACCAACGGCGAGGCGCACCAATCCTTCCAGCCGCGCGCGATCTGAACCGCTTAATTGCCCTTTGAAATATGTCTGCGCAAAGCGCTCGATTTCATCCTTGTCGAGATAACCGAACCGGTAGAGCCGCCCTTCAAGGTCATAGACCTGATTGGGATCGGACATGGCTTCGACCGTTGTCGCCTCATAGAAGGGCTTGAAGGCTGTCTGGATGTCCTCAATCGTGTTCTGGAAGTCCAGGATGAAAGTCTGGTCCTTCCCGGCGCGTGTGCGGTTAAGGCGGGAAAGCGTCTGCACCGCCTGAAGCCCGGCAAGCTTACGGTCAACATACATGGCGCAAAGCTTGGGCTGGTCGAAGCCGGTTTGGTATTTCTCCGCGACGATCAGGATTTGATAGCTGTCGGGGTACGGCGTGCCATCGGGCTTGAAGCCGTCAAAGCGACCGGGAAGCTCCGTCTCGGAGAAATCGTTTAGTTCGGCCTCGGTGTAGGTCTGCCCGTCCAGTTCCAACTCGCCTGAAAATGCGACCAGCGCCTTCAAATCCGCATAGCCCTGATCGGCAATGTATTTCTTCACCCCGAAATAATAGCGCAGTGCATGCTCGCGGCTCTGTGTGACGATCATAGCCTTTGCCTGCCCGTTCAGCATGCCCATGACATGGCGACGGAAATGCTCGACGATGATTTCCACCTTCTGGCCGATGGCTGTGGCGTGCAAATTGGCGTAGCGCGCCACTTTTCGCTGACCACGCCGTCCACTCAGCTCCGGGTCGTCCTCGATTGTCTTTTCGAGCTGGTAGTAGGCTTTGTAGGTCATGTAATTCTGGAGCACGTCCAGAATGAAGCCCTCTTCCATCGCCTGGCGCATAGAATAAAGATGGAACGGGTGCGGCAGGCCGTCCGGCCCTTGTACGCCAAACCGTTCCAGCGTCACATTGCGCGGTGTCGCGGTGAAGGCGAAGAAGCTGATATTCGATTGCGGCCCGCGCGCCTTCTGATACTCGGCAATCAGGTCTTCGATATCGTCGCTTGATGTCGCTTCGCGGGTCAGCGCATCGGTCATCGCTTGGGCGCTTTTGCCGGATTGGCTGGAATGCGCCTCATCGATGATCACTGCGAAATTGCGTTTGCCCTGGCCGGAAAGCGCTTTCAGGTGATCGGTCGAGAATTTCTGGATCGTCGTAACGATGATCCGTGCGCCCTTGGCGATGGCGTCCTTCAACTGCCGCGATGTGCCGTCGATCTTCTTGACGACGCCTTGCGTTTGCTCGAACTGCGAGACCGTGCTTTGAAGCTGCCGGTCGAGCACAACGCGGTCGGTGACGATAATCGCGGTATGAAAAACTTGGCTATCGTCGGTATCGTGCAGATTGATGGCGTGATGCGCGAGCCAGCCGATGGTGTTGGATTTGCCTGAGCCTGCTGAGTGCTGAACAAGATAATTGTTGCCCGCGCCATGCGCCTTCGCATCCGCCATGATCTTGCGCACTGCGGCCAGTTGCTGAAAGCGCGGGAAGATCATCACTTCGTTTTTGCCGGTGACTTCCATGGTCATGAACTGGCCGATCACGTCGATGAGCACGGCGCGCGAGAAGATCGCCTTGCCCCAATCGCCTGAACGGTAGAGATAGGCGATGCGGTGTTCATCCTCGACATCCGGATTGCCCGCACCGCCGTCGCGTCCGCGATTGAACGGCAGGAACCGCGTCTTGCCGTTCTGTAGGCGCGTTGTCATCGACACATTGTCTTCGTCGATGGCGAAATGGACGAGCGCCCCGCGCTTGAAGGTCAGCAGCGGCTCGCCCGCCGGGGAGCGGTCCTGTTTGTATTGCCGCTCGGCATGGCGAAACGTCGTGCCGGTGAGAAGGTTCTTCGCCTCAATCGTGGCAATGGGCAGGCCATTCAGGAACAAAACCACGTCCAGCCGGTTGCCGCGCTTCTGGCTATAGACGACCTCATCCATCACACTGAGGATATTCGCCTCATACTCGGCGAGGCGTTTGGGCTCCAGCCCGCTCGCAGGGCGGAAGTAGCACAATGAAAAAGGAATGCCGGGAACGATCTTGATCCCCTGACGGAGCACGTCGAGAAGCCCGCGATCCTTCAGCGCTTTGTCGAGCTGCTTGAAGAACACCTCCTCAGCCGAAGCTGTATAATGCTGGCTCAGCTTCTCCCAGGCCTCCGCTTGCGTCTCTTGGATGAATCGCAGAACCAGTTCCCGATCCATAGCGAGCGCGGCATCATAGTGCTTTTCCGCAACGCGCCGCTGATAGCCTTCGCCCGCCACAAGCTGCTGAATCAGGTATTCTTGCAGAACCTTTTCTTTGTGCACATCATAGGCGGTGTGGGCGGTCATTCTGAAACCTCCTCCAACAAGCTGGCCGGGTTCCAGACGCACTTTGCAATCTGCCGATAAAGTTCGCCCCGCGCGTCGATGCTTTCCTTCTTAAATTCAGTCATAGGCTCAAATGGCAGGTCATGAGATTCGATGACGCGCATGAAGCCAGGATTATGTTTGTAGCAATTCGGATGAAGCGATTTCGCGAGAAGATTTTGCGAGAAATAATGCTCCAACTTCTCAGAGTATGGCCTGTCACCGTAGCTGGCGTTGAACGACTTGGGCAGCAATAAAAGGCCGCCGACACGATTGCGGTGTTCTGAGAAGTCGGCGGGATGTTCGAATTCGTCGGTATGGCGTTCGAAGTGATCCGCCCAAATATGCTCGACCTCGTATGTGACATTCCCACCACCAGCCAATTCCTCAAACCGCGAGGCCATGCCTGAGCCGACCTCCACATAATCGGTCAAGCGCGCAAGAATCCGGTGCAGCACCTTCCGGTTCTGCTGATGCACATAAAGTCCGATTCCCTGCCGGTGATATTCGCTGTTGGTGTCGAAATTTTCTTCTTCGGCTTGCAGCTTCTCAAAAAGGAGCTGTGCGAGGCTATTGACGTCGCAACCACGGATGTCGCGCATAACCAGGAACATCGCGTACTGCATGGTCGAGTATGCGATGCTGCGAAAGTTCCAGAGACGCCATGTCAGCAATATGTCGATGAATTTTGCTGTGATGCGGATTTTCTGGGTGATCTGATCCGGCGTGTCGCTGGGCTTCAGGGGAGCAAGCAACAGCATGTACTGCTGGGTGAAGCCGTTCCAGGCATTGTAGCAAACATGCTCCAGCCCCGGTGTCACCTTGGTCGATGCGTTCAACAAGCGCAGATATTGCTTCGAATAGAAGTCAAAGTCGATGTTGATAAACCGTAGGAAATCGGTCTGCTTTTCCAACCCAACCTGACGGCGGGAATCGCGTAGCCAGCGGTGGTATTCGGTGCCGATGCGGTCGAAGTCCTCTTGCTTCGCGCCCTTCTTACGCTCACGGATTTTCGTAGCGTATTGGCTCCGGAACCATGCCTTGAAGAAGTCAGCATCGACCTCCTTGTCCCATTCGGCAAGCTCGCGAATGCGACCTTTCCAGCGATTGTTGGCGTCTACTCGGGCCTCTTCCTCGATGTTGGCGAGCAAGTAGCCCTTGAGCATGTCCGTGGGGCTAAGCGACAGCCCACGGTCATTCATCGTTTCGAAGATTGTGTAGGCGTCGTCGTCGGAATAGGCCGTAATCTCGACCAGGTGGACGTTTTCCATCAGCCAGTCGATGAAATACGGCAAAGCCTTACCGCGTACATCTGACGGGAAAGCGGCCTCGATATCCTGATAACGGTCGTAGAGGTTTCTCACCGACTCTTGCGCATCGGTGACATCAAAGGCCTGTCCCTCGAAGAGCGCCTCCATACATGGCGAGCGCTCGGCGACATCAAGGTTGAAGGATTTCTCACCGAACCGTTCGGAGAAGATCAACTCGTCGATCTGAACCTTGTCCTTCCGCTCCCGCTCAAGGTTGTGGAGCAAGATAACAAACAAAGACAAACTGGTCAGGCGCTGCTGACCGTCTACAATAAAACTCGCGCTGTCCTTCTTGCTGATAATGATCGAGCCGAGAAAATAGTGCGGATAATCCGCCACCTTCTTGCGGTCGTGGTTTTCGTCATACTCCTCAAGGAACTTGGTCACGAGGTCGTTGACAAGCTCGGTCGCTTGCTTCTCACCCCACTTATATTCACGCTGATAGTAGTCTATCGAATATTTCACGCCCTTTAACAGCTCGCGGACGGTTTTGGCCTTTCCCAGAATTTCTCTCATGCGCGCGCCTCCCGGACGGACATATCCTCTTCGATTTGGCCTAGGCGGCGGTCGGTCTGCCCCTGCTTTGCCCATGTGGTCACGTCGATCTGGCCGGTGACGGCGGCGGTGATGAGCGCGGCGCGGAATTCGCGGAGAAGTTCATCTGCCCGCCTATTTTTTAATAGGAGTTGGTCTTCCTTCTCGAATCTTCGACCAAGGTCGCTCAAAAGCTCATCCTGTTTTTCGATTGGGGGAATAGGCAGCAACATGTCAAGGAACGCGTCCGGATAAAGCCGAAGGCGTGATGAATGAATTCCTTTGCTGCGCCGAGTTGCCTCCGCAATGAACGGTTTAGAGCGAACCATTAAATCAACAAAGTTCGGCCTTAGTGCTTCGGATACAGGTCGATAAATTCCGTAAGATGGACTGATCAGACCTCGATTTGAACTTACGCCCATTGCGCCCATCCAAGCCCACATCGTATTGATGACGAGATCGTCAGGCTCGACGAGCTTGTACCCCTCGTTGCTTTCAGCGAGGAACATATTGACGTCTTTTTCGGAACGCTTTGTCACCCCGGTGATGTGCGAAACTGTCAGGAGTTCCTCCTCTCCGGTTTCGCTTCTTTGTTGGCTTTCTCGAAAGTGGACCTTCGCCCTCTCGGCTTTCCAGCCGTCAGGCAATTTACCAAGCCAGGGCGCAGCATCAGTCGTTGCACCAACGATTGCCGCTGAAACCATCGCCAAGCGCCGTTCATGAACAAGCTCGGCAAACTGCGATCTCTTTTCGATCAGTTGATCAATGCGGGCGGTCTCAAAGTCGAGAAAATCCGCGATGGCCTTTTGGGTTTCGCGGTCGGGGCATGGAAGGACAACGCTTTTCATTCCATCAAGCGTCAGACCAAAGCGCGTGACGCCACCAGCAGCAATTGAGAACGCTTCCCGCGCTTGCTTCGATTGAAGTGCCCAAAAGAGGAAACCCCCGCTCATTAGTTGAGGCCGCCCCCGAAGCAATGCGAGATGATAGCCACAGACAAGATCAGGTGCGGTTTCGGAAACGTAGGCCGGAACTGCGATATCAGATCGATCCTCGGAGTCCTTCGTAATAATCACGTCGCCTACCTTCAGACCAAACTTCTTGATTTCAGTCTGCGTAGCAGAAGCAACCATGAATGCCATGTCATCGGTAATTCGGTCATTCTTATAAACGTCAACATAGTTGCAGAGGCGTACCGGCACCTCATCGGGATCAGTGAGCTTATCGACGTTGCTGTTGGTAATCGTTGCCAGATGTCGAAGCTGCATCGTCCTCACGCCGCCACCTCCTTCAGGAGCCCCGCGATCTCGGCCTCCAATGCTTTGAGCTCAGCATCGATCTCCTGCAGCGGACGTGGCGGGACATATTTGTAGAAATAGCGGTTGAAGTTGATCTCGTAGCCGACGCGGCCGACCTGCTTGTCGCGGGTGTCCGTGTGGCTTTCATCGACCCAAGCATCGGGCACGAAGGGTTTGACCTCGCGCTCGACATACTCGCGCCAGTCTTCGGTAAGCGGCACCAATTCATGATCGCGAAGCTCGGTATCCGGCTCGGGATTGCTCTTATTGTCCGTGCAAATATCGGCATCCTTATCACGCTCCGACAGGGCACTGAGGATTGCCTTTTTGACCGGCGCGCCGATTTTGACGCCTTCGGCCTTGAGAGCCTTGGCAAGCGTCTTTTCAAACACATCGCGGTTGGTGAAGAGCGTGTCCGGCAGGTTCGCCAGTGCGGCGCGGATGGCATCGGCTTCATCGTCTTTCAGCTTCTGGAACGGTTTTTCATCCGCGAGCCGCGCAAGCCGCTCCTTGCTCGCCTGGAAGTTCAGCCGCAAGGGACGCTCGATGCGAATTTCACGGGATCCAAAATCGCTGGTGTTGAAGATTTTCGAAACATCAGATTCACCGCTCCCGCCATTCAAAAAGTCCGCATAAATGCGCACGATGTCGGCGCGTGCATCATCAGGAATTTCCCGCCGTTTGGAGCCTAACGATTTACGCATGCTCTTCCAGAAGCGCTCACCGCTCGCATCAATGAGTTGCACCTTGCCCTGGCGGCTTGCGGGCTTGCGATTCGCCAACAGCCAGACATAGGTCTGAATGCCGGTGTTGTAGAAAAGGTCGGTGGGCAGGGCGACGATCGCCTCCACCCAGTCATTTTCCAGCATCCATCGGCGGATTTCGCTTTCGCCCGATTGCGCCCCGCCGGTGAAGAGCGGCGAGCCGTTCATGACAATGCCAATGCGCGAACCGTCTTCGTCGTCGCGCATTTTCGAGATCATGTGCTGGAGAAAGAGAAGCTGGCCGTCGGAGATACGCGGCGTGCCCGCCCCGAAGCGGCCTTCAAAGCCCATATTCTCGGCCTCGGCCTTGATCGGGTCCTGATATTTTTTCCAGTCCACGCCGTAGGGCGGATTGGACAGCATGTAGTGGAATTTCTTTCCCGCGTGGGCGTCACTGGTGAGCGTGTTGCCGAAGGCGATCTGCTCGGGATCGTGGCCGGTGACCAGCATGTCGGATTTGCAGATGCCGAAGGACTCGTCATTCAACTCCTGCCCGAACAGCTCCACGCGGATATTGGGGTTGAAGTCCTTCAGCGCCTCTTCGGTGAGTGCGAGCATGCCGCCGGTGCCGCAAGCGGGGTCATAGACCTGGCGGATGATGCCGCGCCCGGTGAGCTTGGCGTCATCATTGGCGATCAGAAGATCGACGATCAGGCGGATAACCTCGCGCGGGGTGAAGTGCTCCCCGGCAGTCTCGTTCGATATTTCCGAGAAGCGACGGATCAACTCCTCGAACAGGTAACCCATTTCGAGATTGCTGACCGTGTCCGGGTGCAGGTCGATCTCGCAGAACCGCTCGAACACGTTCCAGAGGATGCCGCCGTCTTTCAGGCGCTTGAGTTGATCGGTGAAGCGGAATTTTTCGAGGAAGATGTCGCAGACATTCGGCGAGAACTTCCTGATGTAGTCGATCAGGTTCTGGTGGAGCTGGCCGGGGTCCTGGCCCTTCAAGCTGTCGAAGGTGAAGCTGGATGTATTGTAGACCTTCACATTGCGCCCGGCCGCACCGAACAAAATCATATCGCGGGTCGCGTCATCTGCGCTCTCAGGGAGCGTTTTTTCAGCATCGAGAACAGCCTGTTTGGAGCCCTCCAGCAAGCAATCAAGACGGCGAAGCACGACGAAGGGCAAGACCACTTTGCCGTATTCTGATTGCTTGAAGTCGCCGCGAAGAATTTCTGCGATGGACCAAACGAAAGAGCTTAAGCTCTGAACCTTGGCTGTTGCTCCCGACATTACGCCTCCCCTCGTCTTGCTTGCTCAGCAGATTGCCGCTCAATCCACTTGTCAATCTCGCTGCGTCGAAAGCGCCAAGCACCTCCAACCTTGAAACCCGGTATCGTGCCCTTGGCGGCAAGATGATAAGCTGTTTTCTCCGCCAGCTTGAGATACTCGGCCACTTCCCGGATCGTCATGATGTCGGTGTCCATGAGACTTCTGCCAGAATTTTAAATCATGTTCAGAAAATACGGGAAAAACCGGAAATGACAAGGAATAGAAAACCCTATACGGGAATTTTGTTGTTATTCTTCGTGCCTGTGACGCCGACGCCTGCCGCGTTTAGCTGGTAATGCGCCACCGGTTTTCCAGGCTTTGACATTCTGCGCCTTCCAGCGAAGCGCCGGGCAGGCTTCAATGGCCGCCCGCACAACGTCCGGCGCGTCCAGCCGCGCGGCGTCAATGATGCCTTCTTCAAGCACACCAGTCAGGAACGCCATTTCGCCTTCGCCGAATTGGAAAAGCGGTTCAAGACCCTGGCGGCATTCCGCCGTCACCGTGTCGATCCAGCCCTTCTGCCCGCCATAGGGATCAAAATATGTTCCAGGCAGGCAGGTGATCAGCTTGGCGGCAAGGTCCTTCCCGTCGCAACCGATCATGTCCACGGATGCGGTTCGCCAGTCGAAGCTGCGTGCGGACGCGCCGATCATCAGGGTGCCAAGCTTAATCTTCGACCAGTCCAGGTCGGGCATGGCGATGATGCGGTGGGCGTCAAACAGATCGCGCGCCGTGCGCCGTGCGATCAGGGCGACCAGCTTACCGGCGACGATCTCATGGATATCGAGCACCGGCACTGCCATCGCCTGGGTGTCGCCAAGCGCCGCCGATGGCATCGGCCGTACACCGAAAAGCGGTGTGCGGAAAAGATAGTTGATGTCGATCTCGATGGAACCGGCGCCGCCCAGCACCGAGGCGTAGCGGAAGATCCATTTGCCGCCGGCATGTTCAGCCGGTTCGCGCCGGGGCGAATAGCCCTTCGATTCCATCAGACGCAGAATGCGATCTTCGAGACCCGGCCGATCCTCGTCCATGCCCGCTTTGTCGACGGCGCCGACATAGTTGAGGTCGATATCGACCGACAACCGGTCAAGCGCGGCGTGAAACACATTGAGCGCCGTGCCACCCTTGAGCGCAACACGCGGGGCGATCAGACTGTCTGCGCCAATGGCGTCGAGGATGTCGAGCAGGCGGATCACACGCTCCAGCGTCGCGGGCTGAAACTGCCGTTCGGCAGCAATTCGAGCAAGGCTTTGGGCAGATACTTCCATTCACACGCCCTCAAAGCCGGTTTCAACCGCCTGTGGCGGCAGGAGAACACGCCAAGGCTCGACCAGCACCGCGTTCCCGGGTTCTGCGCCAAGCGCATAATGCTTCGAACGCGGAAGACGCGCGCGCAGGCGGTCAAGGACGTTGTCGGCTACACCTAACGCATCCTGCCGCCGCTCCAGCCACCACCCGGTGAGCGCGGCGAGCGAGCGGAAGCCAAGCAGTTCGACATACTCGACGAGTTTTTCAGGGTCGAGGTAGCGCACCATATCGAGCGATTGCAGCACCTCTTCGACACCGCCCGCTATGTCCGGCCGATGCAGTACATCAACCAATGTTCGCTCGATGGCTGTTACTTTGATGGGCATGCCCAGACGATCCATGATGACGGTGAGATAGTCCGTCCGGTCCGTGTCCAGCAGCGCCTTCGGCGGCCCTATGAGGCGGCAGAGTCCGAAGGGCAAATCGGCCAGCTCAGTGCGCCCCCGGCTTATCAATTGAACTTCGTTGAATTCGGAATAGGCAACGCCATGCAGTTCCAGCGCGGAGTGATAGCCCAACACGCCATCGGCGCGCAGCTTGCTGGCGGCTGCGAAACGGTCCACCATAAGATACTCCGCCGACAGATGCGC
Organism: Actibacterium sp. D185-2; assembly: GCF_054954595.1. Classification (NCBI taxonomy): domain Bacteria; kingdom Pseudomonadati; phylum Pseudomonadota; class Alphaproteobacteria; order Rhodobacterales; family Roseobacteraceae; genus Actibacterium; species Actibacterium sp. D185-2. Next base: position 10,126 of record NZ_JBPWNX010000024.1, on the reverse strand, counting down.
CGGAACGGCCGCAAAAACCTCGCGGCTCAGCCGTTTGATGTTGCCGGCCTTCAGGTGATGCTTGAGCAAGCTGGTGATACTCGCTGAACCAGCCGGGCGCTCAAACGCAGCGGCAAACTCCGCCCGGGTAAACACCGGATGGGCCGAGAGGAAGGATGTCGTCCTGTGCGTGCGTGTTGACATTTCGGTTCGTGAAATTGCTATTGAATAGGCAATATATACACCTTTCACAGCGAAATTGTCAACAAGCCTTCTCTCCTCCTTTCCCGTACAACTTGGCATCAATCTTCCTGTGGCCGCGATGCAGATTGAGCTATGGGCGATGTGGGTTCTGCATCGCCTACGCGGGATGAGCGGGAGCGGCGAGCGGATTTATCATTCTCGACTTCCGGCAATCCCTCCTTCCGGGCCTTGGCGAAGGCGCGGTCGCTGTCGAGGAAGGCTTCGAGCATGAAGGGGATCAGATCGGCGATTTTTTCCGTCGTGTCATAGGTGGCGGCATAGAGTTTCTGGTAGTCGCAGAGCGCCTGATTGAGATCTGCGCTCACCGTGATGGTGATCCTGGTCGGCGTGCGGTCGGGGAGTTTGGCGAGTTTGAGCATGGGTCAGTTTCCTTTGAAGGGGCGGAGGACAATATCCCGCTGAACCACAATCCTGAGCGGCCAGCCGGGCCGGATGGTGATGGTAGGCTGGATGTTGAGGTTCTTTTCGGTGAGGCGTTGGCCGGCTTGGGCGGTGTTCTGCTGCGTCGATTCACGGATGGCGCGGAGAAGATCGCTTTCGCCCTCGCCGAAGGTCAGTTCCGTGCCGACGCCGAGAAATGTCGCCATGGCGATGCCCTTGACGAGCTGCCAGGTGTGATAGTCCACTTCATCTTCAAGGCCCGCGTAACCAGCGGCGTCGGTAGCGGGGAGATTGTCGATCTGGATGGAGGAGCCGTCGGGCAGGATGATCCGCTGCCAGACGAGCAGTGCACGCGACTGGCCGAACGCGACGACGCTGTCATAGGTGCCGATCAGTCGGGAACCTTGCGGGATGAGCAGCGCCGAGCCGGTCACGGTGTCGTAGACATTCTCGGTCACCTGCGCCACGACAAGGCCCGGCAGGTCGGAATTCACCCCGGTGATGAGGCTGGCGGCAATCACGCTGCCTGCCATGACCTGAAAGGGTGAGACCGGCGTTTGCAGGGCATGGGGATTGTAGATGCCGCCGGTGTCCTGCTGGTTCAGGAAATCGAGCTTGCGCTGCTGGTTATTCTGGTCGCGTTCGGGGTCGAGTGTCAGGCGGTCTGCACCGGGCTGAACCGCCGCGGTTTGCATCGGCTGCGCGGGCGCCGCCGGCGCATTCTGCTGCAGCCGGTTCTCGATGCGGAAGAACACGGCGGATTCCTTGGCCTGAATGGCTTGGCTTGCGAGACGCTGTTCGGCCGCGGATAACTCCTGTCCTCCCGGCGCAATGCCAAGCTGACGCTGACGTTCAAGGATCGGCCGCCCGAGATCGCCGGGCAACGGCGGGCCAAGCTTCACTTCCGAATAATCCCCCGGCAGTGCGGCAAGACCGTCGGGCGTTGGTTTCTTGTCGGTGTTGTAAAGTTCTCCCGTAGGCAGACCTTGACGAAAGGACGGGGTTTGCAGTGCCAGCATGGTGACACCCAGAATTCCGGCGGATGCGATGGCTGTACCGCCGATCACCACGCCCTTCTTGAAGCGCACCAGTTTGCGTCCCGGCGCGGCACGGAGATCGAGCTTCTCATCCTGTTTCGCTGTCATTTCCGCTCCTCCGCGCCGCCAAGGAGGCTGGTTCGCCGGGGCGTGCCATCCGTGCGCGTAATGCGCACCACTTGCTGGGGCTTGGTCCCGAGGCGCAGCTCGGCGGCGGCGAACAACCGATCGACGACGTAGTAATTGCCGCGCATGCGGTAATTGACGAGTTCGCTGCCACCGTCCGTTCCCACCACAAACAGCGGCGGGGTTTCGCCTTGATCGATGCGGCGGGGGAACTCGATATAGACTTTGTGGCCGTCGTCGAAGGCGCGCACCGGCTTCCATGGCGGATTGTCTCCGGATATCCGATAGCGGAAACGGATGTTTTCCAGCGCCAGGTTGGAAGCGATGTGCAATGCCGCCTCGGCCACCGCGTTCTGGCGACGCAGCGTGGTCAGTTGATCGGATGCATAGGTCCAGGAGATCGCCGCCATGGCGGTCTTCTCGGTGCTGTCCAATTGAAGATGATAGCTGCGACGATCCGTGGTGATGACGAGATTGGTCGTCAGCCCCGGCGCGAAGGGTTTGACCAGCACATGGGTGCGCTGACCCGCGCCAGTGCCGCTCAGCGTGTCGCCGATCACCCAGCGCACCGTGTCGCCCGCCGAAACCGAGGTGAGTTTTTCGCCCGGTTGCAGGGCGATGTCGCTGACCCGTTCCGGCGCGGCATAGAGACGGTAAAGCGCGCCTTCCGCGTAAGGATAGACCTGGATGGCATTGATATAGCCGTGCTTGGTCGGCTCCTGCGTCGCTGCCTTGTTGGCGTCCTCGACGCGCGTGGTCGGCGGTCGCTTATCTTCCTCGACCTTGCCCGGTTCCGGCATGAGCTGGCCGGGCAGCGGCAACACTTTCGGCACCTCGACGATCCGAACCGGCTTCAACGGTTCTTTCTCAATGGCCGCCGGTTTGAAGTCATCGGCGTCATAGGAAATTGTCGGCGGCAATGGCTTGGTGGCACAGGCCGATAGGGCCAATGCTGATACGGATATTAAAGCCAAGTGTTTCATTTTGCGGGTTCCTTATTATGTTTTTCTTGGGGATTGGCAGTGTCGAGTTCGCGCGACCAGTCGATGGCACTGACAAACAGGCCGAGCGGGTTTTTGCGCAATTGCTCGGCGGAACGCGGCGGCTGGATGATGGTGGTCAGGATCGCGGTCCAGCGCTCGGTCTTGGCGAGGCTGCCGCGCTCATAGACCTGCTCGGTCCATTTGACCTGGAAGGAGGTATCGGAGGCCCGCACCACGCTGGTCGCCTGCACCGAGACGCTGCGCGTGCCGATCTGACCGAAAGGATCGTTCGTCTTGGCGTACTCGTTCAAAAACAACGCCGCGCGGTCGGTGGCAAAGTCATATGCCGCCAGCCAGTTCTGGCGCACCAGCACCGGATCGGTGGAAATACCGCGCACATGGGTGATGAAACGGGCGAGATGCCAGGCGATCTGGGCGTCGGCGGGCCGGTAGGTCGCATCCACGGGCGCGACGGCACGGGCTTCGCCGAACTTGTCCACCTCGACGACATAGGGCACGACGCGACTCTGCATCGATTGCCAGACCAGTGCGCCGGAGAGCGCCACTGAGGTGGCGAAACAGCCGAAGGCCATGAGCCGCCAGTTGCGCGCCTGCACACGGGATGCGCCGATGCGCTCATCCCAGAGCTGTTCGGCTCTTTGGTAAGGGGTGACGGGTTCGGGCGTTTGCCCGTAACGCTGAATGGGTCTTTTGAAAAACATGGGTTAATCATCCTTGTCATTGATGGTGGGATTGGCCCCTTGGCCGGGGCGGTCGCCGTCCTTAATCGCCTGACCGACTGCATGCCGACTGGCGCGGGCGTTTTGTTCAGAGCGGATGCGTTTTGCCCAATCAGGAGCGGAGTTGGTGGCGGTGCTAACGGATGCGCCCTCACTCATCGCGGCGGTTGGTGCGCCGCCGGTGGCCGTCCAAGCTTTATTGCGGCCAGTATTGGCACTTTGTTTAAGCGAACCTGCCGCACGGCCAGCAGCAGAACGCGCGCCTTGTGTGGCGGCTCCGCCAGTAGCACGAGCAACACCGCCCATGCCCGCCGCGGCCCCTGCCATCCCTGAAGCACCAGATGTAGCGCGGCCCAATTGGAATGCAGTCGACGCCGCCGAACCCAGCGCCGTTCCGGCCCGGATGGCGGCAAGCCCACCACCGGCCACCATTCCTGCACCGGCCATGGCTGCGCCACCGGCAAGCATCGCCGCCCCTGCGGCAGCACCCGCTGTGCCAAGCGCTGCGCCCGCGCCGAGTTGCGGTGCGCCGGACACAAGCCCCGAGGCAATGCCGGGGCCGAAAATACCAAGACCGAGCAAAGCCAGCGCACCCAATACCTGCGACATGGCGGCGGCAAGATCGGGTTCCTGGCCCTGAAGGCCGGTCGTGAAAGTGGAAAACAGCGTCGAGCCAATGCCCGCAATGACGGCCAGCACCATCACCTTGATGCCCGAGGAAATCACATTGCCGAGTACACGCTCGGCCAGGAACGATGTCTTGTTCCACAGCGCAAACGGCACCAGCACGAAGCCGGCGAGCGTCGTCAGCTTGAATTCCAGCACGGTGATAAAGAGCTGGATCGCCAGAATGAAAAACGCGATGAGGACCAGGAACCAGGCGACAAGCAACACGAAGACCGTCAGCGCGTTGCCAAAAATTTCCGGAAAGCCGACGAGATTGCTCACCTGTTCGAGCAGCGGATAGGCGGCTTCATAGCCGGTGGCGGCAATCTTGCCGGGTTTGAGCAGGTCATCGGCAGTCATGCCGCCGGGCGCGGCCTGAATGCCGAGGCCGGAGAACGAGCGATAGATGATGTCGGCGAGGTTCTGGAAGTTGTTCAGAATGTAGGCGAAGACGCCGACATAGAGCACCTTCTTCAAAAGCCGCCCGATGATATTGTCTTCGCCGCCCAAAGCCCAGAACAGGCCCGCCAGCGTGATATCGATGCTGATTAGGATAGAAGTCAGGAAGGCGACATCACCCGACAGCAGCCCGAAGCCAGAATCGATATACTGGCTGAAGGTCTCCATGAAAGTGTCGATGATGCCGAGGTCATTCATGACGCCATCCCCTGATCGTCAGTTGCCGGAATAGGCGCTGCCGGAGCCCAGGAAACGCTTGGTCGTCTCGCGCGCGGCCTCTTCGGCTTGCGCTTTGCGGGCGGCGTCCTCGGCTTGCGAGCGGTAATGCGTGGCCATCAGCGTCTGGATCTGCATTTGCTGCTTGGTGCTGAGCGCGATGAGCTGGTTGGCGGCCTGCTGCGCCTGCAATGCGCCGACGGCACCCTGGCTCTGACCCACCAGATCGGTGAGCAGCCCCTGATCGGCCTGCACATTCTCGACGATCTGGGATTGCACACGCATGGTCTGGCGAAAGGCGCTCATGGCGTTCTGCCAGCGCTCGCGGGCGGCGGTCGCCATGTCGTTCACACCGATAGAGGCATCGTAGCTATCAGGATATTGCTGCCGCCATTGGCCCTCGAGTTGCGTCAGGTCGAAGCTGAGCCCCTCAGCCTGCATCATCAGCCCGTCAATGCGATTGAGTGCGCCCTGCATCTGACCGAGCGAGGAGAAATCCAGCCGCTGAAGGTTCTTCGCCATGTTCTGCAACATGGTCGCCTGGTTCTGGAGCTGCTGAATCTGGTTGTTGATCTGCTCCAGCGCGCGGGCGGCCTGAAGAACATTCTGGCCGTAGTTCGTGGCATCGAAGACCGGCCAGGCGGCATGAGCCGTCTGCGGCATGGTGATGGTCAAGGGTACAGCAAGTGAAGCGGCGATGAGCGCCGCAAGGGAGGTGCGTTTCATGATGGTTCTCCATGTCGAGGAAATTGCGTGATGAGGTCAGCGGCCCAATCGAGACCGCACGTGGAAAGGAACCGGGCAGCGAAATCGCCCGACCCGTGTTCGGCCAGGATGGCGTTGATGAGGGTTTGCGCTTCCGTGTCGGATGCGCCGCACAGCGCCAGGGCGATGGGGCCGAGGCCCAGCTCGAACAGTCGGTTGCCGCGTCGCGATTGCAGGTAATAATGGCGCTTGGGCGTGGCGCGGGCGATCAGTTCGATCTGGCGTTCATTGATGCCAAAGCGTTCATAGGCGGCGCGCGCCTGCGGCTCGACCGCCCGGTCATTGGGCAGAAAGATGCGTTGCGGGCAGCTCTCGATGATGGCCGGGGCGATGGAGCTATCGGCGATGTCAGCCAGCGACTGGGTGGCGAAGATCACCGAAACATTCTTCTTGCGGAGCACTTTCAGCCATTCACGGATGCGGGCGGCGAAAAGCGGATTGTCGAGAAACACCCAGGCCTCGTCGAGGATCAGCAGCGTCGGCCGCCCGTCAAAGCGTTCTTCGAGCCGGTGGAACAGATAGGTCAGCACCGGCAGGACGACGCCTGCCTGGTGCATCAGTTCTTCGGTCTCGAAGCACTGCACATCCGACAACGCCAGCCGGTCATCCGCGGCATCGAGCAAACGCCCGAAAGGACCGTCGAGCGTATAAGGTTGCAACGCCGCCTTGATCGGGTTGGATTGCAGCAGCACTGTGAACCCGGTGAGCGTGCGTTCCGCCGCTGGCGCGGTGGCGAGGTTCGTGAGCGCTGACCAGACAGCTTCCTTCACTTCCGGCGTGACGGTGAGTTTCTCATGCGTCAGCAATGCGACGATCCATTCCGCCGCCCAGCTTCGTGTGGCTGGATCATCGATGTTCCGGAGCGGCTGGAATGCGAGCGAGCCATCGCTGCCGAGCGCATGATGTTCGCCGCCCATGGCGAGCACGGCGGCACGGGCCGAATTGCCCTTGTCGAAGAGGTAGACCTGAGAGCCTGCATAGCGGCGGAACTGCATGGCGATCAGTGACAAGAGCACCGACTTGCCGGCGCCGGTCGGACCGACAATCAGCATGTGGCCGACATCGTCCACATGGGTGGACAGCCGGAACGGGGTGGAACCGCTGGTCTCCGCGTAAAACAAAGGCGGCGCATCAAGATGGGCATTGCGCACCGGCCCGGCCCATACCGCCGAAAGCGGCATGAGATGCGCGAGATTCAGTGTGTGAATGAGCGGCTGGCGGACATTGGCGTAAACATGGCCGGGCAACGAGCCGAGCCACGCTTCGACGGCATTGACGCTCTCGCAAATGCAGGTGAAACCCAATCCGTTGACGATCCGCTCTATAGCGCGGGCTTTATCTTCAGCGGCTTGGGCGTCCTCATCGAACACCGTTATGGTGGTGGTGAGATAGCCGAAACCGACATGATCGCCGCCGAGCGCCTGCAAGGCAGCATCGGCATCGAGCGCCTTGTTGTCGGCGTCGCTATCGACCAGGGGCGCCGCCTCATTGGTCAGCACCTCACGTAAAACTGCGGTGATCGACTTGCGCTTGGCGAACCATTGCCGACGCAGGCGGGTCAAGACCTTGGTCGCCGCCGTCTTGTCGAGCGGGATAAACCGCGTCACCCAGCGATAGGCGAAGTCCCGATGGTTGAGCGCATCGAGAATGCCGGGGCGGGTGGTATTGGGAAAACCAAGGATGGTCAGCGTGCGGATATGCTTCTCGCCCAGCATCGGCTCCAGCCCGCCGGTGAGCGGCGTATCCACCAGAACACCGTCAAGATACATGGGTACTTCCGGCACGGCGACGGTATGGCGCTTGGTCGAAATCGTCCCATGCAGGAAGGTCAGCGTCTCAGTGTCATCGAGCGCGCGGATCTCGGGCAAGAAGCCGGATAAGAGATCCAACACCCGCACGGTCTCGTCCCGGAAGCGGGCCATTTCCTGCCGCCAGTTCCGAACGCCGCCGGTCCCTTCTCCCTCCCGGTCGCGCTCCACCAATGCGCTTTCGGTACGCGCCTGCGCGTCCGGCGGCGGCATATACAATAATGTGAGGTGGTAGCGGCTTTCAAAATGCTGGCCTTGTTTCGCTTCTTCAAAAGCCGCCCGGCGTTCCTCATCGACCAGCCATGAGGCGGCGTCAGGAAATTCCGATGACGGATAATGCTGTGCCTCCAATCGCTCGGCATCGAAAAACAGCGCCCAACCGGAGCCAAGCCGCTTCAGCGCATTATTGGCACGTGCGCAAAGGCCAACCAGTTCGGCCTCTGTCGCGCTTCCCAAGTCAGGGCCGCGAAAGCGGAAGCTACGCTGGAAACTGCCGTCCTTGTTGAGTACAACACCCGGAGCGATCAATGCCACCCAGGGCAGCAGATCGGCAAGACGGTCGGCCTTATTGCGATATTCGCCAATGTTCAGCATCGCCACCACCCCCGTTGACGCAGGTGACGGGCGAGCACGGCCATGAAGTCCGGATCGCGTTTGGCGGCGAACACCGCCAGCGTATGTCCGGCAACGAACAGAGCGATCCCGGCAATCCATTGCTGGAGGCCGAGGCCGATGGCGGCGGCGAGCGTGCCATTCAAGATGGCGACCGCACGCGGCGCGCCGCCGAGCAAGATCGGCTCGGTCAGCGCGCGATGGACGGGGACTTCAAATCCTTGGATGGCGGTCATTGGATGAGCGCCCCGCCACCGAAGGAGAAGAACGACAAGAAGAACGAGCTGGCCGCGAAGGCAATGGAGAGACCGAAGACGATCTGAATGAGCCGCCGGAAGCCGCCCGAGCTTTCGCCAAAGGCCAGCGTCAGACCGGTGAGGATGATGATTATCACCGCGACGATCTTGGCGACCGGGCCTTGCACCGATTCCAATATGCGTTGCAGCGGCTCTTCCCACGGCATGCCGGAACCGGCCGCATAGGCCGGGGCCGTAAACGCAAACGTGAGGGCGGAGACAAGAAAAAATCGAAGCTTCTTGCGCATGAGGTGTCCTTTCGAGAGATCAGAGGGATTGCAGTTGCGGAAGAGACAGAGGTTTGAAGACGTAATCGCCATGCTCATCGATGCCGGTCACTTCGGCGATGGTTTCGATGCGGCGCTCGGAACCGCGCCCGGCAATGAACACCACCATGTCGATGGCATCAGCGATTAGGCGACGCGGAACGATGGTGACGCTTTCCTGCACGAGTTGCTCAATGCGGTAGAGCGCCGAGCGGGCGGAATTGGCGTGCACCGTGGCGATGCCGCCAGGATGGCCGGTATTCCAGGCTTTGAGCATGTCAAGCGCTTCCGCGCCGCGCACTTCCCCGACGATGATGCGGTCGGGTCGGAGGCGCAGGGTCGAGCGCACCAGATCGCCCATGCTGACCGCGCCCGCGCGGGTTCTGAGTGCAACGCAATCCTTCGCCGCGCATTGCAGCTCGCGCGTGTCTTCGATGAGAATGACACGCTCATCGCAATCAGCGATTTCGGCCAGCAGCGCGTTGGTCAGCGTCGTCTTGCCGGAAGATGTGCCACCGGCAACCAGAATGTTCTTCCGATCCCGCACCGCCTTGCGCAAAGCCTCGGCCTGGATCGGCACCATGATCTGATCGCGGACATAATCAGCGATGGTCAAAATCTTGGTCGCTGGTTTGCGGATGGCAAAACATGGCCCCAATGCTACCGGCGGCAACAGCCCCTCGAACCGTTCACCAGACGGCAGTTCCGCACTGACGATGGGATTGTCCGCATGCACCTCGGCGCGGACATGACTTGCCACCAGACGGATGATGCGTTCGGTCTCGGACGGATGAATGCGCACGCCGATATTGCCGCGGCCTGCGCCAAGCCGGTCGACCCAGAGCTTGCCATCGGGATTGACCATCACCTCGATGACGGCAGGATCGCCAAGCGCTTGCGCGATCACCGGCCCCATGGCGGTTTTCAGCATGGCGCGGCGGCGCTCTTCGGATGTATCGCTCATTCGGAATCCTCCTCGGTGTTTTTGAGAGAGCGCTTGCCGCCCGCGATCTGGCGGCCAACCTGCTCGATGAATTTCTGGAAACGGTCGCGCGCCAAGGCCTGCGCCGACGCATCAGGCACGGGGGTATGCGCATTGAAGGTGAGGTAGAGCTTGACGAAAAAGGCGAGGCTCTCGGTCAGCACATCGAGATCGCGGCGAATGAGACCCATGTCGCGCGTCACCCGGTCGAGACGGATTTTCAGCGCATCGTCGATCTGATGCGCACCGCGATGACGGATGTAGTGGCGGATGGCGTCGGAAATGATCGCCGATTTGGAAGCGCCCGGCTTTGCCGCCAGCGCCTCCAATTCGGCGCTGGTCTCTTCATCAATGTAAATATTGTGGCGCGGTTTCATGTATTCTTGTCCTGACAAATAGAAAGTCAGAACAAGGATCGTCTAAGCCGAGAGTGTCCGATCTTCTGTGTAACTTCGGTTTGGTCCATGCTTCCTGAGAGGAGCAAGGACGATGACGATTTCCAAAGAACTGCTGGACGAACTTCTGAAGGGCTGCGAGCGGCCTGAG
>NZ_JBPWNX010000023.1:0-28794 GCF_054954595.1 Actibacterium sp. D185-2 | reverse complement strand
ATCTGAGGGCTCTCGTGGCCGAAATCCTCGCCGCTCTCATCGCCGCGATCGGTGCGATCATCGCTCTACCGCGGCCGAAATGCGGCATCAGAGCCGCAGCTGCGTGATGTTCAGGGGCGACTGAGCTATGCCGAATTGCTGGGGAGGGTCGATCGTCTGGCTGCCGTGTTTCTGGCCAGGGGCGTGGCGCCCGGCGACCGGATCGCGATTCTGTCGCATAAACGCTCGGAGTACCTGGAGGTCGAACTGGCAGCGGCAGGAATTGGCGCGATTGTCGCTTGCCTGAACTGGCGGCTTGCCCCCGATCAACTGTGGCACTGCATCGATCTGGTCGAGCCGGTGCTCGCGATCGTCGAACCGGACTTTTCAGAAATGTATCACGCCGTCGCGTCGACACCCTGTCTGACCATCGGGCCAGACCTGGAAACGGCCATTGCCGGGGCCGAGCAAGACCCGCGCATCGGGACCATGGTCGACGATCCAGAGGCTGGTCTGACGATCTTGTATACCTCGGGGACTACGGGCCTGCCCAAAGGGGCGCTCATCAGCCACCGCGCGCATATCGCCCGATCCATGGTTTTTGCGGCGCAGCTGGCGCTGGATCCCGGCGACGGGTTCATCGCTTGGGCACCTATGTTCCACATGGCGTCCACCGATCATGCGCTGGCGACGGTCCTGCGGGGCGGAACCGTGGTGATGGTAGACGGTTTGCAGCCTGCGGTCATCAACGAGGCGTTGTCGCGCCACCGGATCGGCTGGTTCGTGATGATGCCCGGTGCGCTGGACGCCTTTATCGCAGAACGACGCGCCAACCCTTTGCCGCTGAAGGGAATCAAGGTTTGCGGCGCAATGGCCGATCTGGTGCCGCCGCATCAGATCGCGGAACTGACGGCCCTTCTGGACACGCCCTATCTGAATTCCTTCGGCGCAACTGAAACCGGCCTGCCGCCGGGGACCGCCGATCTGATTGCGCCGGGTGTGACCCCGGACCGGCTTTCCAAGCGCATAAGCGCATTTTGCGAGGTTCGGCTGGTCGATCCCGACGACCGCGAAGTGCCGGATGGAACGCCGGGCGAAATGGCTGTGCGGGGCCCGACATTGTTTTCAGGCTACTGGAACGCCGACGACGCCAACGCCCGCGACTTTCGCAACGGCTTTTTCCACATGGGCGATCTGTTCCGGCGCAATGCGGACGGCACCATCGACTTTGTGGACCGGGCGAAATACTTGATCAAGACTGGCGGCGAGAACGTCTATCCTGCGGAAATCGAGCGTGTGCTTCTTTCCCATCCCGATGTGGTCGATGCCGCCGTGATCCGGGCCTTCGACGCGAGATGGGGGGAAAGCCCGGTGGCCTTTGTCGCCTGTGGCGATGACGGGCCGGATGCCGAGGCGCTGATGAATTTGTGCCGCGAAAACCTCGCTGGCTACAAACGGCCGCGCGAGTTTCTTTTCATCGCGTTCGAGGATTTTCCCAGATCGACCAGCGGCAAGATCCAGCGCCATATGCTCGAAGCCCGGCTCGCGGATTAATTTGCGCCCCGGCCCGATCGTCACCCCGCCACGCCCGTTCGCCCCACCAGCGCCATGAGCGTTCCGGTCATCGTTGCGACGAGCTTTTCATCCTGGCCCTTCACGGCATAGGCACGCGCCTCGCATATGGTCAGCGTCCTGCCTGGTTTCACCACGTCAGCGACGAAGCGAAACCGTTCGCCGTCCGCCGGGTTGAGTAGGTTGATCTTGAATTCGGCCGTCAACACTGCCGCGTCCGCTGGCATCAGCGAAAAGGCCGCGTATCCGCAGGCGCTGTCCAGCGCTGTCGACACGATTCCGGCATGCAAAAACCCATGTTGCTGGGTCAGAGCATCCTCATGTGCCATCTCCAGAACAATGCGGCCGGGCGATAGCTCGGCAATGCTGATCCCCAGCGTGTGCATCACCTTCTGGCGATTGAAACTGTTGCGCACGCGTGCGTCATAGTCGGGGTTTTTCGGTTTGAATTGCGTCATGGCGGGTCTTCCTCTTCGATTTCATTCGTCAATGACCAATCTTAGGCGGTCTTTGAGGCGCGTATCTTGTAGCGAAAGGTCAAAACGACGCGGAACGGACTGAGCGCGCAACGCGCCGGGCGGTTTGCCGGCGAAGACCCGGCAAGCGACGGACATATGGGATTGATCGCAATATCCGGCGTCCAGCGCCAGATCGCTCAGCGGAAGGCTCTGTGACGCGAGCTGCCCAAGAGCCTGGCGAAAGCGCCGCGAGGCGGCAAGCCGCCGCCGCGACACGCCGGTTTCCGCCCGCACCTTTCGACGTTCGGTCCGGTCGCTGTACGCTCCGGGTGGCGCGGCAAAGCCCATGCCTTTCGCGAGGCCGTCAAGCACTGCGATGAGCGCGGGCAGGTCACCGTCCCCGATCTGAACCCGGGCCAGTTCTGCGGCCAGCATGTCCAGCCCTTTGGAGTCGGGTAAGTGCTTCGGTCGTGACGACAACCTCAGCCCGGCCACGACACCATGGAATGGCCTTGGGCGGGGAGTGAAACCCGAGCGCGGTGGCGCCAGCGATACACGCGCCCCGCCGCTGTGGTCGCGCGTTACCGAAAGGGTAAAGAGGTCGGTTGCGAACCGCCCGCGTCCACCACCGCTCAGCACACCGGTATCGCGAAACACGAACAGATGATCGATCTCAGTGGCCGCTTCCTCAGGCGGCGCCAGTTCGAGATAAAGCGGCACCGCCATCAGGTTACTTGACGAAAGCATCCCGGTTCTCGGTGACGAAATCGGCAAATCGGCGCGCCGGGCGCTCCAGCACCTCGCTGACCGTGGTCTCGATGCCGGCTAGGTAGCCCCTGGGCGCGATAGAGGCCAGTTCGACCATGGCCCCGGCGACCTCGTCCTGCATTCCGCCGGCCACCATGCCCGCCCTGGCATCCTCGGCCGAAAGGGACACGCACGACACTGTTCGTCCCGTCACCCCGGACAGAAGGGCCGCGATGTCATCCCCTGCAAGAGCTTCGGGCCCGGTCAGACCAAGAGCCTTGCCTTCGTACCCCGGAGCGGTCAGCGCCTCGGCGGCGACATCCGCGATGTCGCGAGCGTCGATCCAGGCCACGGGTCCGCCCAGGTCGTCATAGTACACGGCGTCCTTTGCAATGTTGCCGGCCTGCCACAGCAGGTTCTGCATGAAATAGGTCGGCTGGACAAAAGTCCAGTCAAGGCTGCTTTGCTTCAGCAGTTCCTGGGTTTCGGAATGCCACTTTCCAAAGGTCAGCCCCGCCTTGGGCGACGCGCCAAGCCCCGTGGCCACAACGATATGGCGCACGCCCGCGGCCTTGGCCGCCTCGATCACGTTCGCCTTCCACTGACGCATGTCCAGATGGGCAGGCGTGACCAGGTATATCTTTTCCGCCCCGTCACAGGCCCGCGCCAGCGCGGCAGGGTCCGTGAAATCCGCTGCTACCGCCTCGCATCCTTTGGCTTTTAGCGCGTCTAACTTGAAGGGGTCGCTGGTGACAGCGCGCACGGTCGCGCCTTTTGCCATAAGCGTATCGACGAGGGGCGCGCCGGTGTTGCCCGTGGCTCCGAAAACAGTAATCATGGCTTTTCCTTTTGCAGGTCTACGATGGGTTGAATGGTTTCCGGGTTGCTGATCGACGACAGATCGCCCAGATCTTCGCCCAGCAAGGCGGCGCGCACGATCCGGCGCATGGTCTTCATGCTACGCGTCTTGGGCAGGGCCTCGATAAAGTGGATCTCGCGCGGGCGGAAGGGTTTCGAGACGATCTCTCCGACCCGATTCTTGAGCCGGTCCACAAGCTCTGCGTCAGGCGTAACACCTTGCGCCGCCACGCAGAAACAGACGACGGCCACGCCTTTGATATCGTCGGGTGCGGCAATGGCAGCGGCGTCAACCACCTCTCCGGTTTCGGTCAGGGCCGCCTCGATCTCGGGCGGACCGATGCGTTTACCTGCGATGTTCAGCGTGTCGTCGGACCGGCCCAGGATATACCATGTCCCGTCCGGATCGCAGCGCACCCAGTCGCCGTGCCGCCAGATGCCGGGGTAGGTGGACCAATAGGTTTCAAAATAGCGATCGCGGTCGCCCCGGATGGCCGGGGTCAGACCCAAAGGCGGCTGGGTCACGACCAGTTCGCCGACCTCGCCCGGTGCGGCTTCGCTGCCGTCCTGGCGCAACACCTTGGCGCCGACACCCAGGGCCTGGGCCGAAAATCCGCCGGGCTTGATTTCATGCAGCACGGTCGAGGTAAGGATCGCGCCAAAAAGCTCGGTCCCACCCGAGATGTTAAGCGGCACCGCGCGGCGGCGACAGATATGATCCAGTTGCCAAAGCCAGGCATCGTCGGTCCAGGGTTCACCGGTCGAGGCGACAATGCGCAGGGGCGACAGGTCGTAGCCCAACAAAGGTTCAGTATCCTGCGTCATGAACTGCCGTACCAGGGTCGGAGCCACACCAAGATGCGTGACCTCCATATCGAACGCAAGACGCAGCAGCCTGAAGGGATCGCCGGGCATTGATGGTGCGCCTTCGGCCAGCACCAGAGTTGAACCGGACAAGAGCACCGACAAAAGGGTGAGCGGCCCCATGACCCACCCCATGTCAGTCATCCAGAGGTGCCGGTCGTCCCGTTTCATGTCGAGGCAAAGCAGGAAATCGGCCGTGGCCTTGGCCTGTACGCCCAGATGGGTATGCACGACACCCTTGGGCCGCCCGGTCGTGCCCGATGTATAGGCGATCAGAAAGGTGTCATCGGCACTGACGGGAACGGCGGCAAACTCCGGACTGGCGCGGCCCACTGTTTCGGTCCAGTCCAGATCGCGGGCCGGATCGGCCACCGCACCGCCGAACCGTCGCAGGCTGATCACGGTATGAACCGATGGCAGGTCGGTCAAAGCCTGGGCAAGGGTCGCTTCCATCCAGACCGGCTTGCCTCGCCGGGGTGTGGCATCCGCCGTCAACACCGCCACGGCATCCGCGTCGTTCAGGCGCGATACGATGGCATGGGGCGCAAAACCGGAAAACAGCGGCACCGCAACCGCGCCCAGCCGGGCAATACCCAGAAGCGCGGCCTCGATTTCGGGGATCATCGGCATATAGATGCCCACCGCCTGACCCGGCTTTACACCGCGTGCGGCAAGGGCCGAGGCGACGCGGGAGGCTTCGGCGGCAAGGTTGCAATAGCTCCAGCGGCGGCGGCTTCCGTCTTCGCCGACCCAGTCGATAGCGACCTTGTTACCCAGGCCATCGGCAATTCGGGCGTCAAGACAGGTTTCCGTCAAATTCAACGTACCTTCCACGGCCCATCTGATCGATTCAGGCCCTGTGGAGATATCTCGCAACCGGCTGTAGGGCCGCTCGAACCATATCCCGGCATGGTCAATGATCTGGCCCCAGAACCAGTCTGGGTCTTCATTCGAACGGCGGACGAGTTCCTCGTAACTGTCAATGCCGCAGCCCTTCAGAAATGAGGTCAGAGTGCTTGTCCGCTGGATGTCAGAGCCTGGCTGAAACATTCGCAACCTTTCTAGAATGAAAAAGGGCCGCACTTAAGGCGCGGCCAGTCGGGGAGGTAACTCTTGGCACGGTTTGGCAGCAGCGCCTTGAGTCCGGCGCTGCTGCCAGCGTTTTAACCGTGCATGGACAGGCCGCCCGAAACCGAAATCACCTGGCCGGTAATGAACCCTGCGTCGTCCGACGACAGGAAGCAGATGATGCCAGGGTAATCCGTCGGCTGCGCAAGACGCTTCATCGGAATCGCCCGCTTGAGACCTTCGGCGATCTTTTGACCGGCCTCGCCTTCGGCAACCTGAGCGAACAGCGGCGTATCGGTCGGGCCGGGGGCGACCGCATTCAATTGAATACCTTTACGCGCCAGTTCACGCGCTACGGTTTTGGTGAACGAGATGATGCCACCCTTGCAGGCCGAATACACGGCTTCGCCGGATGATCCGACGCGTCCGGCGTCGGACGCGATGTTGACCACACGGCCGCCACCGTTCTTGACCATGCCCGGAAGCACCGCGTGATGCATATTCAGCGGACCGTAAAGATTGATGTCGATGACCTTCTTCCAAAGGTCGGGATCGGTGTCGAGGAACGGTTTGATCACGTCCCAGCCCGCGTTGTTCACCAGCACATCAATCGGTCCGCCGGATTCGAACTCGGCAACGGCGCTGTCGACCTGGGCACGATCGGTAATATCCGCCTGAAATGCCGTCGCTTTTCCGCCGGATTCAGTGATTAGTTTGGCGGTTTCATCCGCTCCGGCTTTGTTCAGATCGAAAACGGCGACTTCGGCACCCTCCGCGCCGAACCGTTCGCAAACCGCTCGGCCAATGCCGCTCCCACCGCCGGTCACAACGACCCGTTTTCCACTCAACCCTCGCATGTGGAGGTCCTCCTCTTCCGTTGCACCTTGAAAAGAGTTTGATTCGACACTCTCTCCGATGTATTCTAACAGTTGTTAGATTTATTGCAATGGACAGCCTCATCTACGACAAGTATCGACAATGGATGGCACGACAGATTGAAGATACCAGGATAGTGAATGACGATCTAAGCAAGTCGGAGAGGACCCGCGAAGCCATACTCGCTGCGGCTGCGCGACTTTTTCGGTATGAAGGCTATCACGCAACGACTATGCGCGACATCGCGCAGGAAGCTGGCATTGAGGCCGGCAGCATTTATTATCATTTTCAATCCAAGGACCAGATGCTGTGCGAAGTTCTCGATCTTGGCGTCCGTCAACTATATCAGGCGGTCAGTGAAATCGTTCGGTCGGCACCGACAAGTTCGGAGGATTTTCGCAAGACTTTCAGACTGCTGATTGAAACACACCTTACATACCTATTGACCGA
Organism: Actibacterium sp. D185-2; assembly: GCF_054954595.1. Taxonomy (NCBI): domain Bacteria; kingdom Pseudomonadati; phylum Pseudomonadota; class Alphaproteobacteria; order Rhodobacterales; family Roseobacteraceae; genus Actibacterium; species Actibacterium sp. D185-2. The sequence continues at coordinate 21,922 of NZ_JBPWNX010000023.1, read as the reverse complement.
CAGTGACTTTACGTCAGCCAATATTCGTAACTATCCGATGTTGTCGGACGAAACACGCGCCCCGCATCGCGAATTGCGTGCATCATATGCGGATGCCTGGGGCAAATTCCTGAATGACGCCAAACGCGCCGGCCACCTTCGAAGCGACATATCCACTGCTGTGATCCGCCAGTTCATCCTAAGTGCCATGAACTGGACCGTAGAATGGTACGATGTCGACAAGTATCCGGTGCGCATCCTCGCGGAACGAATGTGTAAGCTGATACTTGACGGAATGTGTCCACATCGCAAGGCGGGTACCGAAGGCTTGAAGCTGTGCCCCGCCACTCCCGCCAAAACCCCGGATCCCGACGGCAAGGCGGCTAAGACCCGTGCAGAAATTCTAAAGGCCGCAGCGCGCGTTCTGAGGGACAATGGCTACAAGGCGACCACGCTGAGAAAGATCGCGGAAGAAGCGGACATGAAAGCGGGAAGCGTCTATTACCATTTCAACTCCAAAGAAGCGATCGTTGACGAAGTTCTAAACGCCGGACTGAGAGACTTGCTATCAGGTGTCGAAGCCGCCGTTCGGAAATTCGATGCCCCGTACGATCATCACGCCAGGATAGCGACTGCAATCTGGGCGCACCTGGATTTCCTCTTCAAGGCAAGCGAATTCACCTCGGCGAATATCAGAAGCTATGGAATGCTCCCCAATCATTTCAGGGAGAGGCACAGGGGTATTCGCCATGAATATGGAAAACTCTGGGATCGGATACTCCGTGAAGCTCAGGACGACGGTGCCATACGGTCGGATATCAAGATCGTCCCCTTGCGCCAGGTGATGTTGGGCGCTTTGAACTGGACGGTGGAATGGTTCGACCCGAACAAGGCAGGAGTGGAAGGATATCTATCACTGCCTGAATTCTCCAGCATGCTCATCAATCTGTTACTGGAAGGAATTTGTAACCGGGAAGCGGCCCCGTCCACAGGACAAGGTAGCCCAGAAAGCGGTTGCCCCGGTCAGACCAGAAGGAAGTGATACAGCCCTTCGGCAACCGCCTTTTCCCGATCCGTCTGCCAGCTGAGCACGCTGACGCTTGCCATCCGCTTGCCCTTGCGCGTGACGTTTGCGCGCGCAAAAAGCGGTCCCTTCACACCGGGTCTGAGGTAATCGACGGTCAGGTTGATCGGCTTGGCCGGAACGTCGGCGAAATCGGGCTGTACCGCGACGGCGGCAGTGGCCTCCATAAAACTCGCGATTATGCCGCCATGGTAGTACTCCATGATCGGGTTCCCGATATGGCGGTCATCAAAGGTCATTTCCGCTTCGGCATGGAGGCTATCCAAGCTTTGGACCTCAAAGTTGAGAAATCGGAAAAACGGCACCCGGGATACGTGGGCATTGACAGTTTGCAAATCCATCACGAGGCTTTTCCTTTGGTCATCGCTTCAAACAGGCTGGTTTCCCCACGCGTCAATGCAAACGAGGCGGTTCCACGGGCGATTTCAGCATTATCATGGCCCTCGAACCAGACGCTGCCGGAATTGAAGGCGATGTGGCGGGTCTGGCGAAAACAATGCGCTTGAACGATGACATCCGCGCGCGAACGAGCAGGGCGCAGGTAATCAACTCTCAGATCAAGAGTGGCCATGGTACTGACGCCTTCGATGGCGACAAAGTTAGCCAATCCAAAGACACTGTCCAGAAGCGCCGTCAGGATACCACCATGGAGCAGCGTTTGTTCCGCATCGGCGCAAAAGTCCGGATTGAACGGCATCCGAACGCGAACGCCTTCGGTCGAGACCTCTTCGATCTCAAGCGCCATATGCGTAATCAGACCCTTGCCGCGCGCATTCCACATCTGCGCGATTTGCTCCATTTTCTTTTTGGAGATATCAGACATGCAATTCTTCCATTAGCGCCCTGTGAAGTTGGGTTTTCGTTTCTCGATGAACGCAGCAACCGCCTCGTGATGGTCTTCGGTCTGATGCATGAGCGCCTGATAGGCCGCCGCAGAATTCAGGAAATCCGGTAGATCCATCCGTTCGGCATTGCGCATCAGACGCTTGGCGACGCGCACCGCACGCGGTGGTTTCGCTGCGATGACGGCGGCCCGTTCGCGAGCCCGTGCCATCAATTTTTCATGAGGCACCAGCTCAAGCACCATGCCAAGCTCCAGCGCTTCCTTGGCCTCGACCATGCGCCCTGAGAAGGTCAGATCGGCGGCCTTCTGGTGGCCCAGACGACGCAACAGGAACCAGCTGCCCGCATCGCCCGGAATGATTCCGAGATTCAGAAACACCTCGCCGAACCTTGCTTTTTCGGACGCGATGCGCATGTCGCACATCATGGTCAGGTCGCACCCCGCGCCCACCGCCGGGCCGTTGACTGCGGCGATGGTCGGAATATCCATGTTGTAGAGCGCAAGCGGCAGCCGCTGCACCCCATCAACATAGCTCTGCGCCGCCGCCAGCGGCTCCTTGCGGAACACGCTGTCGGAATCGTTCATTTCCTTGATGTCGCCGCCGGCACAAAAGGCCGGGTCGGCGCCGGTCAGGATCATGACGCTGACCTGCGGGTCTGCCTGCACCTTGGCGAAGGTCTCCAGAAGAGCAGCGATCATGTCGTTTCCGGTGACCGGGTTGCGCCGCTCGGGATCGTTCAGCGTAACCGTGGCGATCCTGTCGGACATCTCCAGAAGGACTGGGTGTTTACTCATTCTTGCCATCTCCCCGTTCGCGTTTCTCGAACATCGCGGGGTTGATCATGTCCCGCGCGTCATGACCCATATGCAAGGTCTCACCGCCGTCTACATAAATGTCTTCTCCGGTGATGAAACCGCCAAGTTTCGAGGCCAGGAAAATGATCGTGCCTGAGATGTCCTCGGCCGCCCCCATCCGGTTTAGCACCGAGCGGTTCAGCTTTTTCCACTGTTCCGGCGGAATCGGATAGCGGCCAAGCGCATCGGTCTTGATCGTGCCCGGCGCGACACAGTTCAGCCGGATGCCGTATTCGCCCCATTCGGCGGCCAGCGTTTTCATCATGCCCGTCACACCGGCGCGGGCGGCGACGGTGTGTGTAAAGCCGGTAAGCGCGGTGCGCGCCGAGATGGCGGTGACAAACACAACCGATCCACCATTGTCGTACATGAAGTGATCCGCCGCTGCCCGGGTCATCTGCCAAGACCCGATCAGGTTGTTGCGGATCACGGCTTCGAAGCCCTTGTTGGTGATATCGCGGGCGGCCGCGATATACTGGCCGCCGGCATTGTTCACCAAAACATCCAACTGCCCATAGTGCTCCTTGATCCGCCCCATCGCAGCTTCGATACTGTCTTCGTCGCGGGTGTCTCCGGGCACGACAAAGGCCTCGCCCCCCGCCGCCCGGATCATTTCGGCGGTCTCTTCCAGCGGTTCTTCGCGGCGCGCGAACAGCGCAAGCCTGGCCCCGCAAGCGGCCATTTCGATCGCCGTCGCCCGGCCCATTCCAGATCCGGACCCCGTGACCAGGGCAACCTGGCCCGCCATGAGATCCGACGCGTAACGCCTTGATTTCGCTTCGTTCATGTTCCGCCCCTAGTTCTTCAGCAATTCGCCAGAGATGATGAGTTTGCGAACCTCCTGGGTGCCTGCGCCGACCTCAAGCACGCGACCGGTCCGGTACAGCCGGTTCACTTCTGTATCACGCATGTAACCCGAGCCGCCGTGAATCTGGACAGCTTTGTCCAGCACGAAGGATGTCGCCTCAGCGGCCTTGTAGATCGCCGCAGCGGTGAGCTTGTGGATTTCGCCGCGCCCGCCTTCGCCCTCTTCGAGGCCTTCACACATGGCAGCGGTGCGCAAGGACAGGCTGCGCGCGGCCTCGATCTGCGTATACATGTCGGCCAGCATCGCCTGAACCATCTGAAAACTGGCGATCGGTTTGCCGAATTGCTGGCGTGTCTTGGCGTAATCGATGGAAATATCCAGCGCCCGCTGCGCAATGCCCAGAGCGTTGAAACAGACGATGGCACGTTCCAGATCAAGTCCGGACATGGTAACGGCAACCCCGCCATCCAGCTTGCCGACCATGTTTCTGGCCGGAACACGGCAATCTTCGAATACCAGTTCGCCCGTCGGCGAGCCGCGGAATCCCATCTTGTTGAGCTTCTGCGCCACCTTGAAACCGGGCGTGTCGGTTTCCACGATAAAGGCGGAAATGCCCTTGGCCCCTTTTTCGGGCGATGTCTTGGCATAGACCAGCACCAGATCGGCAATCGGCCCATTGGTGATGTAGATCTTGGCGCCGTTCAGGATGTAGTCGTCGCCATCCTTTTTGGCCGTGGTCCGCATCGAGCCAAGCGCATCAGACCCCGCGCCGGGTTCGGTCAGGCCCAGGGCGCCGATCAGCGTGCCGTCGCACAGACCTGGCAGGTATTTTCGGCGCAACTCGTCATTGGCGTTGCGATAGATGTTGTTGACGCACAAATTGTCATGCGCCACATGGGTCAGTCCGATGGCCGCAGAGGACCGCGACAGCTGTTCGGTGATGATGCAGGCCGAGGTGAAATCCAACCCAGCGCCGCCGAATTCCGGCGGCACGTTCAGTCCCAGGTAGCCCATTTCGCCCAGCTTGGGGAAAACCGAAGACGGCAGATCATCAGTATCGTCCATTTCGGCGTTCAGATGGTGGAATTCTGACATGAAGAACTTGCCGGCCTGATCGGCCAGCGCCTGCTGTTCGTCCGTCATGAAATGTGTCGGCAGAGCGATGTCGTTGCGCAGTTGCTTGTTCATTGTCTCGTCTCCCTCAGGCGCGCAAAAGTTCTTCGGCAATGATGATCTTGCGGACTTCGCTTGTGCCCGCGCCGATTTCCAGCAGCTTGTTGGCGCGGAACAGCCGGTTGATCTCGGTGTCCTGCATGTAGCCAGAGCCACCATGGATATGGCAGGCTTCGGTCACCGCCTTGTTGAATGCCTCGCCGGCGTAAAGACAGGCCGCCGCTGTCAATTTGTGGATTTCGCCGCGGCCCCCGGCCCCTTTTGGCAGGCCGGTACAGGCGGCCAGCGCACGATAACTGAAGGCACGCGCGGTTTCGACCTCGGTGTAGATCTCGGCCAATTTCGACTGCATCATTTGGAAACTTGCAATCGGCTTGCCGAATTGTTCGCGAATCTTGGCGTATTCCAGCCCAAGTTCCAGCGCGCGTTCGGCCATGCCAACGCAGACTGAGGCAACCATGGCACGCTCCAGATCCAGCCCGCTCATTACCACCGAAACGCCGGTGTTTTCCTGTCCAACCATGGCGGACGCGGGTACGCGGCAATCCTCAAACACCAGTTCTCCGGTTGGCGAACCGCGAAAGCCCATCTTGTCAAGCTTTTGCGCCACCTTGAAACCGGGATTGTCCGTCTCGATGATGAAAGCAGAAATGCCCTTGGCGCCCTTCGACTTGTCGGTTTTGGCGTAAAGCAGGATCACATCGGCAATCGGTCCGTTAGTGATATAGATCTTCGAGCCGTTGATGATGTATTCGTCGCCGTCGCGGCGCGCGGTGGTCGCCATGGACCCAAGCGCATCGGACCCCGCGCCCGGTTCGGTCAAGCCCAAAGCACCAACCAGTTCGCCCGAGCAAAGACCCGGCACGTATTTCTTTACCTGCTCTTCGGATCCATTGCGCAGCAGGTTATTCAGGCACAGGTTGTCATGCGCCCCGTGTGAGAGGCCCACAGCCGGATTCCACTTCGAAATCACCTCGGATACCAGCGCCTGGGTGAATTCGTTCTGTCCCGATCCACCTAGCTCTTCGGGTGCGGTAATCCCCAGCAGGCCCAGCTCGCCCATCTGCTTGAACAGATCATCGGGCCACCATTCCTCGTCATCCATACGCGCTTGCAGCGGGTGCAGCACCTCGCGCGACACCCGATCCACGTGGTCGACGATCTGGCGTTGCTCATCAGTCAAAGAATAGTTCGCCCTGATGGCTTCCAGATCAGCCGAGATGGCCTCACTTTGAGTGGTCATATAATCCTCCCGCAAAATGTCGTCCGCAGTGTTGACCAAAATCAAACACATGTTAGAAAATAGATCAAGCCAAGCTTTTGGCGACCTGACGTTAGAAAGCGCGGTGGTCAGAATAGAATACAGGGGGGGAGCTTCGGAAATGACTGAGAGCGTTGTTCAATCGCAGGCGCGCGGCAAAGAAGTGCGTATCACGATAAAACGTCCTGACCATCGAAATGCCCTCAACCGCGAGGTCGCGGACGGGATCATGGCCGCCATATGTGCTGCCGAGAGGGACAGCGATTGCCGCGTGATCGTTTTGACCGGCGAGGGTGAGCGCGCCTTCTGTGCCGGGGGCGACATCAAGGCGGGTGCGGATGGCGGCCCGTTTATTCAGGATCCGGCGGACCCGGATCATTTTGCCGGAAGGTTGTTCGAGACGGTACAGGCGTGCCGAAAGCCAACGATCGCACGCATCAATGGCGTCGCGATGGGGGCGGGGGCGGGCATCATCTGTGCCTGCGATCTGGCTGTGATGGCGGATCACGCCCGCATCGGAACGCCCGAGGTCAAGGTGGGCCTGTTTCCCATGACGATCGTGCCACCCATGATGCGCGTGCTGCCCCGACGGAGACTGATGGAGATGTTCATCACCGGCGTTCCTTTGACGGCCGAGGAAGCCCTGCAATTCAATCTGGTCAACTATGTGACCGATGCTGTGGGGTTGGACGACAAGGTTGCAGAACTGGTTTCCCAGATTGCTGCGCAGTCGCCGAGCGCGATCCGGCTGGGGAAATACGCCTGCCACGCGATGGAGGACATGACCTATCCACAGCAGATGCGGTTTGCAGAAACGCTGTTGCCGCGAGTAGCGCAGACCGAAGACGCGCGCGAAGGCTTTGATGCCTTTGTTACGAAGCGCAAACCTGAATGGACAGGCCGCTGACCAAGCGGGGAGGAGAGGTATATGTCAGAACAAAAACTGCGCATCGGATGTGCATCGGGCTTCTGGGGCGATACGCCGGAAGCGATCGGTCAACTGGTCTCAAAGGGCGAGATCGACTATCTGGTGTTTGATTATCTGGCAGAGGTGACAATGTCGCTGATGGCGCGGGCCCGCGCCAAAACACCCGAGTCGGGCTATGCGCCGGATTTCATCAAGGCGCTGGCACCCTGGTTACCAGACATCAAGGCAAAAGGGATCAAGGTCGTTGCCAATGCCGGAGGTGTGAACCCGCGTGGTTGCAGCGATGCGCTTGCCAAAGCCGCCGCCGGGGCCGGGATCGATCTGTCCATCGGAGTCGTGCTGGGCGATGACCTGTTGCCTAGGGCCGATGAAATTCGCAAAAGCGGTCAGACGGAAATGTTCTCGGGTGTCGAATTTCCAGACGATATATGGAGCATGAACGCCTATCTGGGTGCCCGCCCCATTGCTGCCGCGCTGGATGCCGGGGCCGACATCGTGATCACCGGACGCTGTGCCGACAGCGCCGTCGCGCTTGGCCCCCTGATGCATGAATACGGCTGGGGCGATGATGACTGGGACAAGCTCAGTCAGGGATCGCTGGCCGGCCACCTGATCGAATGCGGCCCCCAGGGAACCGGCGGCAACTTCACCGACTGGCAGGACGTGCCGGGTTGGGACAATATGGGCATGCCCATCGTCGAGGTGTCCGAAGACGGCAGTTTCATCATGACCAAGACGCCTGACACCGGCGGGCTGGTCGTGCCCGGGTCAGTCGGAGAGCAGATGCTCTATGAAATCGGGGACCCGCGCGCCTACCTGTTGCCCGACGTGATCTGCGACTGGTCCGGGGTCACCCTGGAACAGGTCGGACCCGACCGGGTGCTGGTCAAGGGCGGCAGGGGGCTTGGGCGCACCGACAGCTACAAGGTGTCGGCGACCCATGCCGATGGCTGGCGCGCGGTCTCTACCCTGACACTGGCCGCGATTGATGCCCCTGCCAAGGCCGAACGTGTGGCCGAGGCGATCCTGACACGCTGTCGCCGGATTTTTCGCGACCGCAAAATGGACGATTTTCGGCAGGTCAGCGTCGAGGTGCTGGGCGCCGAGGCGGCATATGGCGCAAACGCGCGCGCGCGGACCCGCGAGGTGGTGCTCAAGATCGGCGCGGTCCATGACAATCGCGCCGCGCTGAACATCTTTGCCGGTGAAATCGCACCGATGGCGATTTCGACCGCGCAGGGTCTGACCGGGTTCTTCGCCGGACGGCCAAAGGTGCAGCCGGTGGTCCGTCTATTTTCCTTCCTTCAGAGCAAGGCCGAAACCCCCGTCGCGGTCGAGGTCGACGGCAAGGATGTGCCCGTGAGCGTGGCCACTACGCCAGTCCACCTTGATCCGCCTGCCGCACCGCCCGCAGATAGCCGCGAGCCCGGCCCGGACGTTGTCAAGGTCCGCCTCGTCGATCTGGCCTGGGGCCGCTCGGGCGACAAGGGGAATATCGCCAATATAGGCATCCTTGCGCGTAAGCCGGACTACCTGCCATATATCCGCTCGGCTCTCAGCGAAGAAGTGGTGAAAGACTATTTCGTCCATGTCTGCGAAGGCACGGTCGAACGGTTCGACCTGCCCGGAAGCCATGCGCTGAATTTCCTGTTGCATGACTCGCTTGGCGGTGGCGGAATCGCCTCGGTCCGCATCGACCCACAGGGCAAAGGCTTCGCGCAGATGCTGCTTGATATTGAAATTCCCGTGCCCGCCGATCTGGCCGCACGTGACCGGCTAAACGCCGCGAACCCGAACTAAGAGGACAGGCCCATGACCATTTCGAAACTCCTGGTCGCCAATCGGGGTGAGATCGCGGCGCGCGTGTTGCGCACCGCCAAGGCCCGCGGGCTTGAGACGGCCGTTTTACGCCATGTCGCCGAGCAAGAGGGGCCGGCCCATCTGATCGCAGATGAGGTCGTGATGATCGACGGCCCGACGCCCGTGGCCGCCTATCTCGACATTTCTCAGATCGTCGCGGCGGCAACAAAGATCGGCGCGGACGCGGTGCACCCCGGCTATGGCTTTCTGTCAGAGAATGCCGGTTTTGTCGCGGCGCTGGAAAGAGCCGGAGTGACCTTTGTCGGTCCGACGTCCGAGGTCATCGACCTGATGGGCGACAAGGTCCGCGCCCGCGCCTTTGTCGAGGAACGCGGGTTTCCCGTCGCCCCCTCGGCGATCGAGGATGACGATCCGGCGAGCTTTGTCGAACGCGCCCGCGCCGTTGGCTATCCGCTGCTGATCAAACCCTCGGCCGGCGGCGGTGGCAAGGGCATGCGCGTCGTACGCGAAGACAGCACGCTGGAGACCGAAATCGAAACCGCGCGCCGCGAAGGCGAACGGTATTTCGGTGACGGCCGTCTGTTTGTCGAACGCTATATCGAACGCCCGCGCCATATCGAGGTGCAGGTGATGGGCGACGGGCAAGGCAACGTGGTACATTTCTGGGAACGCGAATGTTCGATCCAGCGCCGGTTCCAGAAGATTATCGAGGAAACGCCCTCTCCGGCGCTGACCCCCGAGCAACGGGGTGAGATCTGCGAAACCGCTGCCGGAATTGCCCGCGCCGTCAACTATCGCGGGGCAGGGACCGTTGAATTCATCTATGCGCAGGACGGGGCCTTTTATTTCCTGGAAATGAACACCCGCCTTCAGGTCGAACATCCGGTGACCGAGATGGTAACCGGCTTTGATCTGGTTGCTGAGCAACTGCGCGTAGCGGCGGGCGAGTGCTTGAGCGCCGCGCAGGCGGATATTCCCCAGATTGGCCATTCGATCGAATTGCGCATCTGCGCCGAGGACGCAACGGCCGATTTTCGTCCTGCGATAGGGGATATCCTGCTGCTGGACGAACCGATGGGCGAGGGTATCCGTGTGGACAGCGGCATTCTGGATGGCGGCAAGGTGACGACCGACTTCGACCCGATGCTGTCCAAGCTGATCGTGCATGGCCGGGATCGCGCGCAGGCCATCACCCGTGCCCGAAATGCGGTGCAAAACTATGTGGTTCTGGGGGTGACGACCAACACCGGCTATCTGGATGAAATCCTTGCGCATCCCGATTTTGCCTCGGGCGACGTATCAACCGGGTTTCTGGCTGAACAATCCGAAACGCTGACCGCGCCGGGCGAAGATGTCTCTGACCTGTTGATGGCGGCGGCGGCTCTATCGGACGAGCGACTGGTGAGTGACGTAATGCAGATACCGGAAATGTACCGCAAGATGGGCGGGTGGAGAAACTGATGCAACGGATTTTTCAGATCGACGGAGTAGAGACTGATTGCTGGCTGGGTCATGATGGCAGCCGGTTCGTGCTCAATACCCCCACTGGCGCTGTTGCCTGCCAATTGGACCCGACGGGTCTGCCGGGCGGTTACAAGCTGCGGGCCAAGGGTGTTGTGCGCGAATTGCGACTGGCCGTGGGGCCGGAAGCAACTTTTATGCACATGGACGGGCGAACCTACGAAGTCGGGCGGGTTGATCCCGCCGAACGCCTGGCCGGAAGCGACGGTGGCGCGAGCGACGACCGATTGGTGGCGCCCATGCCGGGTGTCGTGGTGTCAGTTGCGGTTAAACCCGGCGATGCGGTTGAAGAAGGCCAGCCGCTTCTGGTGATCGAAAGCATGAAGTTGGAAACCACACTGACGGCGCCGCGCGACGGGGTCGTTGCCGAAATGCCATTCGCCGAAGGCGACAGTTTCGGTCTGAAAGACATCTTGGCCCAATTGGCTCCGGAGGAGGAGTGACCATGCGCAGAATTGAAAGTCAGATCGACACCAATGCCGCCGACTACAAGGCAAATTATGCCGCCATGTCCGAACGGCTGAAGGAATTTCACGCCCGCCAGCACGCTGCACGCTATGAGCGCCCGCAGCGCGACTTTGACCGCCTTGCCCGCCAGAACAAACTGGGCGTGCGCGAGCGGCTGGAATTGTTGCTGGACCCCGGCACGCCGTTCCTGGAGTTTTCGACCCTCGCGGCCTGTCGTGAATATGACGGCGCGGTGCCCGGCGCAGGTGTGGTTACGGGGATCGGCATCGTGCAAGGCCGCGAGGTCGCCATCCACGCCAACGATGCCAGCGTCAAGGGCGGTGCCTGGTATCCGCATACCGTGAAAAAGATCGTGCGCCTTCTGGATGTCGCCTTGGAAAACCGCCTGCCGGTCATCCATATCTGCGACAGCGCGGGCGGATTCCTGCCGCTGCAGCACGGGGTGTTTCCCGACCGGTATCTGGGCGGGCGGGTGTTCCGCAACCAGGTCAAGCTGAGCCAGGCCAATATCCCGCAGATTGCCGTGGTTGGCGGACACTGTACGGCTGGCGGCGCCTATGTGCCGACGCTGAGCGACTACAACATCATCATCGAAGGCACAGGCGCGATTTTTCTTGGCGGTCCGCCGCTGGTCAAGGCGGCCACCGGCGAAGAGGTCGGTGTTCAGGAGCTTGGCGGCGCGGTCATGCACACCTCGGTCTCGGGCACGGGCGATTATCGCGCCGCGACCGAACAGCATGCCTTTTCACTGGCGCGCGAAATTGTCAGCCAGTGGAAGCGCACACCGAAAACGATCATCGAAACCGCATCTTTTGAGGAACCGTATTACGACCCTAAAGAACTCTACGGGATCATTCCGAAGGACCGGAAAACCCAGTTCGACATGCGCGAGGTTCTGGCCCGGATCGTGGACGGATCGCGGTTCCACGAATATCAGCCGGACTATGGCACCACGATGGTGTGCGGCTTTGCCCATATCTGGGGCTACAAGGTCGGCATTCTTGCCAACAACGGGGTGCTGTTCAACGACAGTTCTCTGAAGGCAGCGCATTTCATGCAGCTGTGCAATCAGAACCGCACGCCTCTGGTCTTCTTCCAGAACATCACCGGCTATATGGTGGGCCGCGAATACGAAGAACGCGGCATCGCCAAGGACGGCGCCAAGATGCTGATGGCACAGGGTGGCTCGGTCGTGCCGAAGTTCACCGTGATCGCCAATGCCTCTTACGGGGCAGGCAATTACGGCATGTGCGGGCGGGCCTGGGATGCGCGCACGTTATTCATGTGGCCCCAGGCCGAGATCGGCGTGATGGGTGCGGATCAGGCCGCCAATACTATGGCTGACGTCAAGATCCGGCAGCTTCAGCGCGAAGGCAAGGAATTGACCGAAGAAGAAATCGCCGCGATCCGCGAACCGGTGCTGGAAAAATACAAGCGCGATGTCGAGGCTTATACCTCGACCTCGGAATTGTGGGACGACGGCATCCTCGATCCGGCGGACACACGCAACGCGCTTGGCATGTCGATTTCCGCCTCGCTCAATGCACCGATCGAGGAACCACACTACGGGATCTTCCGGCTGTAAAGGCTTGAGGGACGGCACACCGGGTCGGGGAGTGCCGTTCCGCATCAAGGCGCTTCCAACTGGCGCTTTCGAAAGCTGAAGTAGTCCTGACCGGTCCGGTTCCCGGACAGGTCAGGACGATGTCTGCCGCGCCTCCTGAATCGAAACGACGTCAGAGGCCGCCATGCCGGGCCGGTCTGCCTCGACCGCCTTCAGCGGCTCGACCGGCGTCAATCCGGCCAGACAATCGCGCGCAAGTTGCTGGTATTCCGCGGTGCCGCGCGTTTTCCACGCGATTTCTTTCTCGCTGACCTCGCGGATCACCTTTGCCGGCGATCCCACCACCATCGAACGCGACGGAATCACGGTTTCGCCACGCACAAACGCCTGCGCGCCGACAATCGATTCCGCCCCAAGCTCTACACCATCCATAATGACGGAATTCATTCCGACCAGAGCGTTCCGGCCCACCGTGCAACCGTGCAGGATCGCGCCATGGCCGATGTGGCCGTCGCTTTCCACCACGGCGTCGCGGCCGGGAAAGGAATGGATGATGCAATTGTCCTGAACATTGGCTCCATCCCCGATCACGATCCTGCCGAAATCGCCCCGCAAGCTTGCCCCGGGGCCGATGTAGCATCCATGACCCAGGATGACATTCCCGATCAGAACGGCCTGAGGGTGGACATATGTATCCTCGGGCACGACGGGTATAAAACCCTTGAACTCATAACAGTATGCCATTCCGACCACCTTTCGTAAGCTGAGTGCTAAACGCTTGTCGGCGGTTGCGCCGGGACCAGAATCCCTCAATTGTGCCGCCGATCAGGGCGTGTGGCCCGAAATCAAACACAAGTTAGAAAATAGCGCAAGCTCCCTACGTCACAGCTTGGCGATATTGACACTTCCCAAGGTTAGAATTAAAAATCTAACAAATGGTAGAAAATAGACTGGCGGACCGATTAGGGTGGCCTGACCGAACTTGGGAGAGAGAGAAATGACAGACAAAGCCTATGTTGCAGGCGTTGGGATGGTCCCGTTCCAGAAGCCGGGAAAATCCGAAAGCTACGATGTGATGGCGACCGCTGCGACCCGGTCCGCTCTGGCTGACGCGGGGTTGGATTATGATAAAGTCCAACAGGCCTATGTTGGCTATGTCTATGGCGACAGCACCTGCGGTCAGCGCGCCCTGTACCATGTCGGAATGACAGGCATCCCGGTTCTGAATGTGAACAACAACTGCTCGACCGGATCGTCCGCCCTGTTCCTGGCCAGGCAGGCAGTTGAAAGCGGCGCGGTCGAATGTGCTCTGGCACTAGGGTTCGAACAGATGCAGCCCGGCGCAATCGGTGCGATGTTCCATGACCGGGTCAGCCCCTTTGCGGCATTCGACAGAGAAACCGACGAACTGGTTGGCAGTGCCGAGATCCCGCTGGCGCTGCGGTACTTCGGCGGTGCGGGCAAGGCGCATATGGACGAGTTCGGCACCCCCCTGGAAACCTTCGCAAAAATCCGCGCCAAGGCCAGCCGACATGCTGCGAAGAATCCGGTTGCCCTGTTCCGGCAGGAGGTGACGGCGGAAGACGTCATGGCCACCCAGGTCGTCTGGCCCGGCATCATGACCAAGCTCATGGCCTGTCCGCCAACCTGTGGCGCGGCCGCCGCGATCATTTGTTCCAAGGAATTCGCCGACAAGCACGGACTGGACAGTTCGGTTCGGATCGCGGCGCAGGCCATGACGACGGACGGCCCGGAAACTTTCGAAGCCCATGACATGCGCGAAGTGGTCGGCTTTTCGATGGCCAAGCGCGCCGCCGATCAGGTTTACGAGGACGCGGGCATCGGGCCCGAGGACGTGGATGTGGTCGAACTGCACGACTGTTTCGCCCACAACGAGCTGATCACCTATGAGGCGCTTGGCCTTTGCGGTCGCGGCGAAGCGGCGAAATTCGTTGATGATGGCGACAACACCTACGGCGGAAAATACGTGACCAACCCGTCGGGCGGTCTATTGTCCAAAGGCCATCCGCTTGGGGCGACCGGCCTAGCGCAATGTACCGAGCTCGTTCAGCAGCTTCGCGGCCAGGCAGATGCGCGCCAGGTTGATGGCGCACGTCTGGCGCTTCAGCACAATCTGGGCCTCGGCGGGGCCTGCGTCACCACGCTTTATGAAAAAGCCTGATAGCGACTTTCGGGAGGAATCAATATGACTGGAAAACTCGACGGGCGCGTGGCGCTGGTCTCGGGCTCGGGCCGGGGCATTGGCCGCGAAATCGCTCTCAAACTGGCCTCGGAAGGGGCCCGGCTGGTGATCAACGATCTGGATGCGGATCCGGCCAATGAAACCGCCGAGGCGGTACGCGCAACGGGAGCCGAGGCCGTGGTCTGTGCCGGCAGCGTCACCGAAGACGGTTTTGCCGAACGGTTCATCAAGACCGGCATGGACAGCTTTGGCGGGCTGGACATCATCGTGAACAATGCGGGCTATACTTGGGACAGCGTCGTTCAGAAAATGACCGACGAACAATGGCAGGCGATCATCGACGTTCACCTGACGGCCCCCTTCAGGATCCTGCGCGCCGCGCAGCCGGTGATCAGCGCCAAGGCCAAGGAAGAGGCCGCCGCCGGACAGGAAGTGTTCCGCAAGGTGGTCAACATCTCGTCCATCGCAGGGACCGGCGGCAATGCTGGCCAGATCAACTATTCCGCCGCCAAGGCCGGCATTCTGGGTGTCACCCGGACGATGGCCAAGGAATGGGGCCGCTACAAGGTCAACGTCAATGCCGTGGCTTTCGGCCCGATCCGCACCCGCCTGACCGAGGGCAGCGCCGACGGAGACAGCACGATCCAGGTCGAGGAAAAAGAGATCAAGGTCGGCGTGAATCCCGATCTCCTGTCCCAGATGGAGCACATGATCCCGCTGGGCCGGGTCGGCACTCCGGAAGAAGCTGCCGGTGCTGTCTATCTGTTCTGTGCGCCGGAATCGAACTTCATTTCAGGCCAACACATCATCTGCGGTGGCGGTTTCGTGATCTAAGGCATTTGCCCGGACCCCGTCATCGGGCCCGGGCAAGCACATTAATGTCTGGGCGGCCTCTTGGCGGTCGCCAATGCGGAATTTTCCGCAGACTCTAGTCTGGCACGATCACGACGATTTACTCACTTGGGCTATTAACCTAACAGGCGTTAGTTAGGCGTTGGGGCGATACGAAAGTCTATGGCACAAAACACGGCAATCAAAGTCAACGAGACATCGCGCAGCGCGGTTGGACGGGACGGGGTGCTGGACATTGCCGCGCGGCTTTTCCGCGAACAAGGCTACGGGTCCGTTTCGCTCCGAAAAATTGCCGAGGCCGCCGGGATCAAGGCGGGTAGCATATACTATCATTTCGGTTCCAAGGACGAGATCGTCGCGGCCGTTCTTGATGCAGGGATTCGGGTCGTTCACGCGAGTATGAGAGACGCCATCACCGACCTGCCAGCCGATACCGATGGCGAAACGATCCTGCGCTCTGCGATCCGGGCGCATTTGCGCGCGCTTCTTGATGTGAGCGATTATACATCGGCGAATGTGCGTATTTTCGGGCAGGTGCCGCAATCCGTCCGGGATGCCAACTTGCCCACGCGCAGGACCTATGAGGCTGAGTGGGACAGTCTTCTGTCCCAGCTTAAGAAAGATGGCACGCTGAAGCAAGACGTCGATATCCGTCGCCTGCGCCTGATGCTGATCGGTACATTGAACGCCACGCTCGATTGGTTCGACCCGGACCGCGGTAGCGCCGATGCGTTGTCACGCACCTATGCCGATGTGTTCCTCAACGGGATACTCCAAAGACAGGATACCTGACTTCATGGCACGTCTTGAAACAGCGGTGCTGACCGCATCAGAGACCTACACCCGCAACCACGCCGCACAAAGCGAGCGCGTCGAAACGCTGCGCGCGCGGATCGCCGAAGCAACGGCTGGCGGCCGCCCCGACATGGTCGCGCGGCATCGCAAGCGCAGCAAGCTGTTGGTTCGCGAACGGATCGACCTGCTGGTAGATACGGGCACTGCGTTTCTTGAGCTGTCGTCGCTTGCCGCCTACGGTCAATACGGGGGCGAGGTGCCCGGTGCGGGAATCGTGACCGGTATCGGGATCGTCCACGGGCTTCCCTGCGTTGTGATCGCCAACGATGCGACAGTGAAGGGTGGGTCTTTCTATCACGAAACCGTGCAGAAACACATCCGCGCCCAGGAAATCGCAGCCGAGAACCGGCTGCCCTGCCTCTATCTGGTGGATTGCGGCGGTGCCTATCTGCCAGAGCAGGACCGGGTTTTCCCCGATGCCCGCCATTTCGGCAATTCCTTTTATCGTCAAACCAACATGTCCGCGAGCGGCCTGCCGCAGATCGCGGCGGTCTTTGGAGGCTGCACGGCCGGTGGGGCCTATATCCCGGCCCTGTCGGACGAAGTCATCATGGTACGCGGCAACGCACGCATCCATCTGGGCGGCCCCTCGATCGTCAAGGTGGCGATCAACGAAGAGGTTGATGGAGAAACATTGGGGGGGGCCGAGATGCATTCGCGCGTCTCCGGTGTGTCTGACCATCTGGCCGAGGACGAGTATCATGCGCTTGCTCTGATGCGCGACATCGTATCCGAACTGGGCCTGTCGCGCCCGATGGGTCCCGATGCAACCTGCGCGCCGCCGGCGCGCAACCCAGAGGAACTGCTTGGCGTCATCAGCGCCGATCGCAAACAGCCCTATGACATGCGCGAGGTTCTACTGCGCATGATCGACGCCGGCGAATTCCGCGAATTCAAGCCCGGATGGGGTGAGACGCTGGTCTGCGGCACCGCGCGGATTCACGGCTATCGAGTGGGCATTCTCGCAAATAATGGGGCGCTTGTGTCCGACAGTTCGCTCAAGGGCGCGCAATTCGTGTCGATGTGCGATCAACGCAACATCCCGCTTTTGTTCCTCCACAACATCTCGGGCTTCATGGTCGGCACCGAAGCCGAGCGCGGCGGCATTGCCAAAGACAGTGCCAAGCTGGTCTATGCCATGTCGGTTGCCAAGGTGCCGCGCCTGTCGGTCCTCTTGGGCGGCTCATACGGGGCAGGCAACTACGGCATGTGCGGACGTGGTTTCGCCCCGAATTTTCTCTTTGCCTGGCCCACGGCGGAACTGGCCACCATGTCTGCCGACATCGCTACAAATGTGATGCTGGAACTGCGCCGCCAGAAAGGGGGCGACCCGGGCAAGATGGAGGCCGACATGAAGCTGATCGAGGAGCAGGTTCGGGCCCAGTATGGTGAACAGTCCGATCCCTATTATGCCACCTCGCGGCTTTGGGATGACGGGCTGATCGAACCCGCGCAAACCCGCGATATCCTTGGCCTGTGCCTGGCCATCGTGACATCGGTGCCCGAAGCCGGTCGCCATACGCCTGTATTCAGAATGTGAGGCTTCAAGTTGAACAATACCTACAACACGATCCTTGTCGAAACTGATGCGCGCGGCGTCGCCACGCTGACGCTCAACCGCCCCGACAAACACAATGCGCTGAATGGCGAATTGATCGCAGAGCTATACGATGCCGCCGAAAAGCTGGCTGCAGATGACGATGTGCGTATTGTGGTCCTGACCGGCGCGGGCAAGAGCTTCTGCGCGGGCGGCGATTTCAACTGGTTCTCGTCAAACATCGAAAAGTCCCGTGCCGAACGGGTAGACCAGAGCGCCACGCTGGCGCGGTTGTTGCGCCGTCTCGACACGCTGCCCAAACCCTTGATCGGGCGGATCAACGGCCCGGCCTACGGTGGCGGTGTCGGCATGATTTCCGTCTGCGACTACACCATCGGCGCCGAAGGCGCGCGCTTCGGTCTGACCGAGGTCAAGCTGGGCCTTCTGCCCGCGAATATATCGCCTTATGTGGTGGCCCGCATCGGCAAGGTGCATTCGCGTGAGACCATGCTGTCGGGGGCGTTGTTCGACACCGCCCGCGCCGAGCGGATCGGTCTGTTGACCGAAGTTGTCGCGTCGGGCGACTTGGACGCCACGGTGAACCGGGTGGTGCATGATCACCTTCAGGCCGCGCCGGGTGCCGTGGCCGATACCAAGGCGCTGATCGCCTATGTCGCGTCCCACGATCTGGAGACCAACATGATCTACACCGCCGACCGGCTGGCCGATGCGTGGGAGACGGAGGAAGGTATCGAAGGCATCAACAGCTTCATCAACAAGGGCGTTCCGTCATGGCGGGTGAAATGAGCTTCACCCGCGTTCTGATCGCCAACCGGGGCGAGATTGCCCGGCGCATCCAGCGCGGGTGCCGCAAACTGGGGCTGGAAAGCGTAGCGGTGTTTTCGGACGCGGACCGCGACGCGCCCTTCGTGGCCGAGGCCGATCATGCCGTCTGCATCGGTGGGGCCGCCCCGTCGGACAGTTATTTGAACGTCGAGGCCATCCTTGAGGCTGCGCGGGCGACGGGCGCGGGTGCGGTGCACCCGGGCTATGGTTTTCTGTCTGAGAATGCCGGTTTCGCGGCGGCGGTCGAGGCGGCGGGCCTTGTGTTCATCGGGCCGGAACCCGACGCTATCGCGCGGATGGGCTCCAAGATCGAGGCCAAGGCTGCCGCCGAAGCCGCAGGCGTGCCCGTCCTGCCCGGCTATCGCGGCGAGGATCAGTCCGACGCGCGCCTGCTGCAAGAGGCCGAGGCGCTTGGCACCCCCTTTCTGGTCAAGGCCAGCGCCGGCGGCGGCGGACGCGGGATGCGGCTTGTCTCCGATCTGGGCGACGCACCCGAAGCGATTGCATCTGCCCGGGCCGAAGCGCAGAGCGCCTTCGGCGATCCGGCGGTGTTCCTCGAACGCTATGCGCCCCGTGCCCGCCACGTCGAAGTGCAGGTTCTGGGCGACACTCACGGCACCGTGCTGCATCTGGGCGACCGCGATTGTTCGCTGCAACGCAACCACCAAAAGCTGATCGAAGAAGCCCCCGCCGCCGATCTTCCCGAGGCTGTGCGCGACCGCATGCGTGCGGCAGCGGTGCGGTTGGCGCAGGCGATCGGCTATCGCTCCGCCGGGACGGTGGAATACCTCTATGACCCCGGGCGCGGTGAATACTACTTTCTGGAAATGAATACCCGGTTGCAGGTGGAACACCCCGTGACCGAGGCGATCACCGGCATCGATCTGGTCGAATGGCAGTTGCGCATCGCGCGGGGCGAGCCGCTGGCGCTGACGCAAGGCGATGTGCAGTTTGACGGGCACGCCATTGAAATCCGCATCGCCGCCGAAAACCCGGACGAGAATTTCCGCCCCGAAACGGGCGAGATCAGCCTTTGGGCTCCGCCCGCCGGCGTGCGGCTCGATACCGGGGTCGAGGCAGGCTCGGTCGTCAGCCACCATTACGATTCGATGATTGCCAAGCTGATCGTCCACGCGCCGGACCGGGCCGGTGCGATCCGTCAGGCGGTTGTCGCAATGGATGCCTTTGCAGTCGGTGGCGTCGGTCTGAACCTGGCCTATCAGCGCGCGTTGCTGACACACCCGGATTTTGCGGCGTTCCGGCACCATACCTCGGGCCTGCCCGAGATGTTCTCAGGCGGCTGGAGTGAACCGTCCGCTGATCCCCGGGACATGGCCCTTGCCGCGATGGCGCTGCATCTGCATCTCGCCCCGGCGGGCGCGTCGCCCTGGGAAAGCCTGGGGTCATGGCGGCTCACGGCCCCTGCGGGGTGGCCCGGTGCAGCATCCTATTGGGCGACGACCAAAGACGACCAGATCCGCGTAAACGGCTCCGGGTCGGTGTTGACAGCCGTACAGCCGGACGGCCAGGCCATAACGGTCGAGAGCGCCGCTTTAGCCGAATGCCGTCTGAGCGGACGCTTCGACGGGGTTCCATTTTCGCGCATCGCTTACGTCGTGCGCGCGCCGAGTCACTGGCGAGTGCACCTGCAAACCCCTGCTGGAATGACCGCGACAGACCTGCGTACGCTGGAAGACCAGCATCTGCAACGTGCCACCGGCGGGTCTGGCGTCGCTGACCTGTTGTCCGCACCCATGCCCGGCGCCGTGGCCGAGGTGCGCGTCGCACTCGGCGACCGCGTCAAAGCCGGTGACACACTGGTGGTGCTTGAGGCCATGAAGCTGTTGCAAAGCCTGCCCGCGCCGGTCGCGGGCGTGGTGACGGAAATCTATTGTGCACCGGGCGACACGGTTGCCGGGCACGCCCCACTTATCAAGCTCGATCCAGAGGAAAACACATGACCAAACAAGACAACATCACCGCGGCCTCCGGCCTGTTCAACGAAGACCTCCAGATGATCCGCAACCAGCTGCGCCGGTTCATCGAAACCGAGGTGACCGCCAAGGCCGAGCCCTGGGAAGAGGAGGGCAAGGTACCCCGCGACGTGCTGCGCCGGATGGGTGATCTCGGCGTGCTGGGGATGCGCTATGACGAACAGTATGGCGGCGCGGGGCTGGACGTGATGTCCAGCGTGGTTTTGGCCGAAGAGGTCGGGCGATCCACTTTCGGCGGGTTCTCGGCCACGGTTCTGGTCCACACCGACATGGCCTCGCCGCATCTGGAAAACGCCGGCACGCCCGAACAGAAGGCGCGCTGGATGCCGTCGATCGTCTCGGGCGAAATGATCACCGCCGTTGCTGTGACCGAACCGGGCGCGGGCTCGGACGTGGCGGGCATGCGCTCCCGCGCGGTGCGGGACGGGTCGGATTGGGTGCTGAACGGCACCAAGATGTTCATCACCAACGGCGTGCATGGCGATCTCTACATTGTCGGTGCCAAGACCGATCCCGATGCCAAGGGGTCGCGCGGGATCACCATATTTGCGGTCGAAAAAGGCACGCCGGGCTTTTCGGTCGGACGGGCGTTGAACAAGACCGGCTGGCTGTGCTCGGACACTGCCGAACTGATCTTCGAAGATGTCCGCATCCCGGCCGAAAACGTCTTGGGCGAGGTCAACCGCGGTTTCTATTCGGTAATGAAGAACTTCCAGAACGAACGCATTGTGCTGGGTGCGATGGCCTGTGCCGAAGCGCAAACCGCGCTGGACATGACCGTGGATTATGTCAAGCAGCGCAGGGCCTTTGGCGGCGTTCTGTGGGACAAGCAGGCCGTGCGCCAACGGCTGGCCGACTGTCAGACGCGGATCGCTGCAGGACGTCAGCTGGTCTATCACGCCGCCGGTCTGGATGCCGCGGGCGGTGACTGCGTTAAAGAGGTCTCGATGGTCAAAGCCTATTGCGGCGAACTGGTGAACAGCGTGCTTTATGACTGCGTCCAGTTTCACGGCGGCATGGGTTATATGCGCGAAACACCGGTGGAACGCATGTCACGCGATGCCCGTGTGCAGGCCATCGGCGGCGGGGCGAGCGAAGTCATGTTGGAAGAAGTCGCCAAGCGCATGTGAGCTTACTATCCCAAAAAGTAACAATCTACAGAAACAAGGACGAAAAAGATGAATCTGGAAACCAGTCAAAGCCAAACACGAGACTGTGTGAAATTTTGTGCCCTGACGCGCTTTCTTACGCCATGGGGAAGCGGTCTTCGAACATGATGGCAAGTTGACTTCTGACAGCGTGCCATTCGCGCACGGCGCGCTTCCACTC
>NZ_JBPWNX010000022.1:0-31247 GCF_054954595.1 Actibacterium sp. D185-2 | reverse complement strand
CCGGGAATGGTTTGCCGCCCGCAATCAGTTCGCTATCATGTTCGATGAGCGCTTCAACGCGTGACCGTATCTGAAACCCGCATGGGCCAAACCAGATACACAGAGTTCATGACACTCCCTCTAAGCCGCTGAAATCTCTTATATCCTTTATGCACGACGACGCACGATCACTTGCGGGATCTTACTCAAAACCCGTCCAGCAGATCCCTGTCCGGCCCCATGGCTTCGTTGACACCATAGGCGCGCGCGGGTGTGGCGGCGCGATCGATCATGTTCTTATCGGCAGTGCTGTCAGAATCATCATCCAAGAGGTTCGGCAATTCGCCCTGCTCGGGCTCAGTGGTTTTAACAATTTCCTCGCCCATTCCCGGATGGCGCTGTTGCTGCATCCCGCCTTCGTCGGTGGAGATCGATTTTGCATCATCTTGAGCGGCAAGCCGCGTGTCAGCCTTGCGCACTTGCTTGCCCCAATCATCTGGTCGCGTTTCAGGCTTGTCGGCATAATCGCCATCGGCCAGTTTCGGCGCGGGCAGCACCCACTCGGTGAAATTCTCATCCTCATAATATCTGAGTTTGTTCGCGCGGATCGGCGCAAGGCCGGAGATCAGCACCAACTCATCCGTCGGCGGAAGCTGCATGACCTCACCAGGGGTCAGCAAGGGCCGCGCTGTCTCCTGGCGGCTGACCATGACATGGCTGAGCCAGGGTGCCAGCCGGTGGCCGGCATAATTGCGCATGGCGCGCAGTTCGGTGGCTGTGCCCAGCGCATCGGAAATCCGCTTGGCGGTACGCTCGTCATTGCTGCTGAAAGCAATCCGCACATGGCAGTTATCGAGGATGGCGTTATTCTCACCATAGGCTTTGGAAATCTGGTTGAGGCTCTGGGCGATCAGATAGGCGCGGATGCCGTATCCCGCCATAAAGGCCAAGGCCGTCTCGAAGAAATCGAGCCGTCCCAAAGCGGGGAACTCATCCAGCATCATCAAAAGCTGGTGTTTGCGCGACTTCCTCGGGTCACCTTCAAGCCGCTCGGTCAGCCGCCGCCCGATCTGATTGAGAATCAACCGCACCAGAGGTTTCGTCCGCGAAATATCCGACGGCGGCACCACGAGATAAAGCGAGACGGGATGTTTGGCGTCCATCAGATCGGCGATGCGCCAGTCACAGGCCGCGGTCGCCGCCGCCACGGTCGGATCACGATACAGCCCAAGGAACGACATGGCAGTGGACAAGACACCTGAACGCTCATTCTCGGATTTGTTCAGCACCTCGCGGGCCGCCGACGCCACCACCGGATGCACCTGCGGATTTTCCTCCGTTCCCAGATGATTGGTCTCCATCATCCGCCTCAGCGTTGCTGGAAAAGACCGTGTCGGGTCAGACAGAAAAGTCGCGACGCGCGCCAGCGTTTTTTCTTCCTCGGCATAAAGCACATGCAGGATCGCACCCACCAGCAACGCATGGCTGGTCTTCTCCCAATGGTTCCGGCGTTCGAGCGCGCCTTCGGGATCGACGAGGATGTCGGCAATATTCTGGACGTCGCGGACCTCGTCCGCTCCCTTGCGCACTTCGAGCAGCGGATTGTAACGCGCTGAGCGCGGGTCGGTCGGGTTGAACAGCAGGCAATGGGAGAACTTGGTGCGCCAGCCGGCGGTCAATTGCCAGTTTTCGCCCTTGATATCGTGGATCACCGCCGATCCGGTCCAGGACAAAAGCGTCGGCACGACCAGCCCGACGCCCTTGCCCGAGCGCGTCGGCGCGAAAGCCATGACGTGCTCCGGCCCGTCATGACGCAGGTATTTTTCCTGAAACTGACCGAGAAACACGCCTGCCGACCGAAACAGCCCGGCCTTCCTCATCTCCCCCTTCAAGGCCCAGCGCGAAGAACCATATGTCGTCACCAACCGGCTCTGCCGCGCCCGCCACAACGAGCCGACCACCGCCGCCGCGCAGCCCATGAAGCCAGACGCCCCGGCCAACATGCCCGCCTTGTCGAACACCTCGGGCGCATAGGCTTCGTAGAAATACCACCATTGAAACAGCTTCCAGGGTTCATAAACCGGCCAGCCGAACAGCACGAACCACGGGTTGCCCAACTGCGCTTGATAGCCCAGCATGTCCGCACACCACTGCGTCGCCGCCCACACGCCCAGGATGACGATAGCGAACACGATAGCGATCTGGCCGATGAGGAGTTTGGTGGGGGTCATGGCGATGGCTCCGTTCTTCGATAAGACAAACGGAGCCAGTATCGCGCGGGCTGCTAATACCGCTTATAGCCTTTATGTACGCCGATCTGCGGTCAACACGGCAAAAAAGAGAGTGCTGTCACCTTGACCAACAGAACCGGCCCGGTCACCCCGCGCAGCAGGAGAGCTTTGCGACGTCCTTGTCGAAGCCTTGGGCAGCGAGTTTGAGCCCTTCCACGGTGGTGAGATAGGGAAAAATCGTCTCACCCAACTCCTTTGTGGTCATTCCATACTTGATCGCCAGCACCATGGTCTGGATGCTGTCGGCACCCTCGG
Organism: Actibacterium sp. D185-2; assembly: GCF_054954595.1. Classification (NCBI taxonomy): domain Bacteria; kingdom Pseudomonadati; phylum Pseudomonadota; class Alphaproteobacteria; order Rhodobacterales; family Roseobacteraceae; genus Actibacterium; species Actibacterium sp. D185-2. The sequence goes on along the minus strand of NZ_JBPWNX010000022.1, from coordinate 28,722 downwards.
GAGCGAGAATTTGGGCACCCAGAAACCGGTCCGATTTTGCATCCGCGACAAGTTTAATCAGCCCGCGTGTATCGCGGGCGGCCAGCGCACGCGGGACCTGATCCAGCGGTGCAACCGATGTCTTGGCCTCGAACCCGCGCTCAACGGCCTGATTTTCCGAAAGGCCGACACCGGCAACCTGCGGATCGGTGAACACCACCCATGGCATGACGGTATTGTCATAGGTGAGGCGGTCGCCGTTCAAAGCGTTCTTCGCGGCGAGCTTGGCGCCATAGGCAGCCATATAGACGAACTGGTCGCGCCCGGTGACGTCGCCGGCGGCATAGACGCCTTCGCGTGAAGTGCGCATCCGGTCATCGACGACAACACCGCCATTATGGTTCAGTTCCACGCCGCCTTCCGACAAGCCGAGACCGGTGGTGTTGGGCACGCGTCCGGTGGTCACAAGGACCTTTTCGGCGGTCAGCGTCTCGGCGCGACCATCCACATCAATGGTCAGCGTGACTTCACCGTCTTGCTGTTCGATCCCGGAATAGCTGAGGCCAGTGCGAATGGCGATGCCTTCGTTGGCCAGATAGCCGGTAAGCGCCTCGGCTATTTCTGATTCCGCCTCAGGCAACAGGCGCGAGCGCGTGACGAGCGTCACCCTAGTGCCGAGGCGCGCGAACATCTGCGCCAGTTCGCAGCCGATATAGCCACCACCGATGACCAGAAGCGAGCGCGGCTGTTCCCTAAGCTCCAGCGCAGTGGTGCTGGTGAGGTAAGGAACACGCTCCATGCCGGGGATGGAAGGAATCGCCGGCGATGTACCCGTGGCGATGATGATCTTACCGGTGCTGATCGGGCTTCCGTCCACCAGCACGCATGCCCCCCCACCCGAGTCACTGAGGCGTGCGGCGCCTTCCAGATATGCGACGCCATCATATTCGGGCAGCAGATCGATATATTTCTTCTGCCTGAGCGTCCCGACCAGATCGTCCTTGGCCGCGATCAGTGCGCGCCAATCACTGACATGGGCCTCTCCGGCAAGCCCGGGAAACCGGCCTGCCCTGTAAGTGCCATGCACCGCCTCGGCGGCGCGGATCATGGTCTTGGAGGGCACGCAGCCGACATTGACACAGGTACCGCCGATTGTGCCGGCCCCGATGAGGGCGACCTTCGCCCCCTCTCCGGCGGCCGTGATCGCGGCAGAGAAGCCCGCCGAGCCGGCCCCGATAACGGAAAGATCGTAGGTGCGGTCAGCGCGCGGCGCGCAGCAGTCGTTCATGTCAGTCACTTTCCTTGTTCGATTGTATTTCAGAGGCGCAACACGCCGCTGCCCGGTGCCGCAGCCAGAGCCCATAGGCAGTGATCGCGAGGAAGAGGACAAGCGATGGAATGAGCACATAATCGACCCAACCGAGCCAGGCCGACAAGCCAAAGGCGCCGAGCGCAATGACCAGGAGCGGTGTCGCGCAACAGATCGCCGCAACGACCGACCCGATAATGCCTGTCTTGAGGATCGTCGTGTCCTTCATCGGACTTAGCCTTTCACTGCCGCCGGGTATCCGGCATTGGCCGAGGCGGCAGCAATGAAATCGATACTCGTCACGGACGGATCGAACACGACGGTCGCCGTCCTGGCCCCGAAATCGACCGTCACCAGTCGAACACCCTCAACGCTCTCCATCGCCTTTCTCACCGTGACGGGACAGAGCGCACAGGTCATGCCCGGCACATCGAAAGTGACAGTCTGTTCGCTCGAAGCCGCCTGAGCCGCCGAAACAAGGACCGGCGACACGATAGTGGCGACGAGAGGTAGTCCGGATATGCCTAGAGCAAGCAATCCGGCAGCAACAAAGAACGTCGGTTTCATTGGGGTCTTCTCCTTAATAGAAAAACGGAGCCCACCAGTTGATGGTCAGCGCCAGAACGACCAGTACGGTCGAGAGCCACAGGGCGGATTTGGTGATGAGAGCGGATTCGGGACGGGCGCAGTAGGAGCCGTCCTCGCAGGCCGGTTTGGCGTTGAAATAGACCTGCCGAAAGCCGAGCCCGATGAAGACGAGCGCTATGCCCGCAAAAATCGGCTTGTAAGGTTCAAGCGCGGTGAGGTTTCCGATCCACGCGCCGGATATTCCAAGTGTCAGCAGCACAAGCGGTGCAATGCAGCAGGTGGAGGCAAGGATTGCGCCGATGACGCCGCCGGTTGCAAACCAGCCCTTGCGCCGATCGCTGGTTTCCAACGCCGCATCCGGCATTGTCGTTTCGATTTCCGTATTGCTCATGCGGTTTGTCCTCGAAGTTCAATTGAAAGCAAGCTACAGTCTGTAGCAACTACAGACTCAAGAGGAATTTTGAGATGACCGATCACGTTTCCGGAAAGACATTGCAGCGCGCCGAACTGGCAAGGCGCACAGGCTGCAATCTCGAAACCATCCGCTATTACGAGAAGACCGGCATGATGCCCGATCCACCGCGCACAGCATCGGGTTACCGCGTCTATGACGAAGCCCACGTATCGCGGCTGCGCTTCATCCTGCGCGCCCGCGAACTCGGCTTTTCCATCGAGCAGATCCGCGGCCTGCTCGACCTTGTCGATGGCGGCACCCAGACTTGCGCCGAGGTGAAGGAGCGGACCGAGCGGCATCTTACCGATGTCCGCGCCAAGATCGCTGACCTCCGGCGCATCGAAAAAGTGCTGGCGGCGACCGCCGCGCAATGCTCCGGCGAGGACGTGCCTGAATGCCCGGTCTTAGAGGCGCTGGCATCGTGATGGCGACACTCGCAATCTATATCGGCGCAGCACTGGCGGAAATTGCCGGCTGCTTCGCCTTCTGGGCTTGGTTGCGTCTGGACCGCTCGCCGCTCTGGCTCGTTCCCGGCATGGCCAGTCTCACGCTCTTCGCCTGGCTGCTGACGCGCATCGACAGCGATTTCGCGGGCCGTGCCTACGCTGCCTATGGCGGCGTCTACATCACGGCTTCGCTGTTCTGGCTTTGGGCGGCGGAATTCCAACGGCCTGACCGCTGGGACGTGACCGGTGCTGCGGTTTGTCTGGTCGGCGCCGCAATCATTCTATGGGGGCCGCGATCCATTTGATGGAGGGTCATAGATGGACGGCGGCGTCGTACCACCGAAGTCATCACCTTCCTTAGCCGTAGATCCGGGTCAGATCGCGATAGGCCATCATCTCCGAGAATGTTCACGAAATCCCCAGCCCGCGTTGTCGTCCTATGGTCCAGGAGATGCCGTCGGCGCGCATGACGCCTGAGACGTGCTGATCGATATGGCGATCGAGGACGGAGCGCCAGGGGACGAGGGTGAACTCGCGGGATTTTTCGATGACGGCGTATTTGCCGCTGGCGAGTTCGAGCGAGCGGCGTAACGTGCCTTCCACTTGGTCGCCGGGACGGGTTTCGGCATAGGCGAGGCCGAGTTGTTCGGAGAGTTGTCCGGCAATGCGGGTTAGTTCACGGCGGCGCAGGGTGGTGAGCATGTTGGCGCGGTAGATCGTGCTGCCCTGCTCTTCGCGCGCCAGACCTTCCGCGATCAGCCATTGACGACGGCGGGACTGGGCCTCACGCAGGTCGCGGCCAAAGCCGGAATCGCGGGTGGTTTCCGGCTGGCTGGAGACGAGTTCGCGGTCGAGCCATGTTGCGCCGTCTGAACCGATCTGCTGATCAAGGGTGAGGTGCGATAGCTTTTCCACGATGACCGGCGCGGCCTTGGCCCGCCCGCGTTCGTAATCGGCCACGCGGTCAAGATGGTCGGGCGCGATGATCCACGTGCCGTTCGGCTCGCGTTCGATGCTATCGGTGGCGCGGCGGATCGCTTCCAGTCGCCGGACATGGGTTTCGGCAAAATTCTCGGTGGCGCGGGGATCGTGTTTCAGGTGAATGTCGATATTGTAGCGCCCGCCGTTGGCTGCCGCGATTTCGGCGATGGTGCGGTCCACCTTGCGCGGCTCTATGCTTTTGGACGCAACGCGGATGATATTGCCTTCGGGCGTCGGCTCGGTCGCCTCACCTTTGCCGATGTCGATATAATGGGAGCGCCCATCCGTGGCATCGACGATCAGATAATGCCGGTCGTTTATCTCATCCGACAGGCCCCGCGCCATCACGCGCCCGGTGACGGGCTTCGTATGCGGATCGACGGGATCATGGATCGTATAATCCGCCGGGCTGCGGGCGATGTCTTTGGCCGCCATCTCGCGGTGCAGGGTCTTGATGATGTCACCGCGTTCGCCCATGCGGCGCAGCGTATCCTCCAATCCCGCTTCCAGCCGCCATTGGCTTGGGCGAAGTTCTTCGGCAAGGCCAAGACGTGCGAGCTTCTTCAATCGGCCTGCACGCAATGTCTGCTGGAAAGCGTTGCGGTCGATAGCGGAAACGATGCCGTTCTCGTCCATTTCGCGCATGAGGCGGCGGTCGATGCTGGTCAGCCGTTCCTGCTCGACCTCATGGCGCAGCCGGTTCTCGATCTCGCGGTCTGTGCGCGGCCCAAGATCGAGACTGACTAGTTCCGCAGCGCGCTCGCGCATGCCGGTGGTGATATAGTCCCGGGCGATGATCAGATCGTGACCCTGATCATCCTTGCCGCGCAGCATGATATGCGTGTGCGGATGGCCGGTGTTGAAATGATCGACCGCCGCCCAATCGAGCTTCGTGCCAAGATCCTCTTCCATCTGCGACATCAAACGGCGGGTCAGCGGTTTCAGGTCGTCATATTCGATGCCATCCTCAGGCGCCACGATGAAACGGAACTGGTGGCGGTCATCCTCGGCACGGTCGAGAAAAGTCTTGCCGTCGGCCTCATTCTCCAGCGCATTGTAAAGCTGACCCGGCTCGCCCTCGCGGGTCACGCCGTCGCGCTGGATATAACGCAGATGCGCCCGCGCGCCGTTCATGCCCTTGCCGGCCAGCCTGACGATGCGCGATTTGATGATGACCCGGCGCTGACGAAAGGCGGCATAACGGTCGCGGCTGGAAAGCACGCGGCCAACGCCCGCACCGCGCCCGATCCGGCTGCCGCTGAAGTTTGATCTGCCCCCACCGCCGCCACGCGCAAGGTTCGATGCGGCTAGAACCTTATGCAGAAATTTACGTCCGCTTTTGGAGCCGCGCGAGCGGATTTTGCCGAGCTTTGGTTTGAAGTCGTCATCATCAGCCATGGAGCGCCTCATCAAATTATAGTGTTAAAAATATTGGGGAAAATCAGCGTGTTGCCGGAGGGCCGGCACTACGGCATGGCGCTTGGCACTATCCAGCCTCCAGAAAAAACAATGTGCAGACAAAGGCTTACCGTCCGCGACACTCGCGGATGGTGCCGGAGCTTTATCTTGCCTTACACAGCATTCTTCATCCTCCCCGCGACCATCCACGATCACCAGCGACCGATCCTCCACCGAGGCAAGAAGCCCGACAGCAGCAAGGCCGCAGCGCCGGGCAAAACTCACGCTGAAAATCGCAACGGAAAGCGGCATTTTCATCTCATTTCTCGTTCTGTTTTTGGGTGGAAAGCGGCACGAAAAGTTCGCCATTTCGCGCGGCATTTTCGCTGTTTTCGCCCGTCGAAATCGGGAAAAACAGCCGCGTATCGAAGGCGATTTGCGACGAATTTTGTGCGGACGACGGGCTGGTTTTTGCATTCGTGACGACGGTTTCCGGCATATCTGCAAGCGTCTTTTCGATGCCGGCGACATAGGCGCGGGTCTCGGCAGGAAGCGGATTCCCAGTGCGTAAATGCTCGGCGTAACGTCCCGGCCCGGCATTGTACGCGGCGAAAAGACCCGGACTGCCGAAGCGCTCGTACATGGCCTTAAGATAGGCCGTTCCTGCCAGAATATTGGTGCGCGGATCGTAAGCGTCAGCGCCCAAACCATGCTGCTCGCGCAGTTCCTCCCAGGTGCCGGGCATGAGCTGCATCAGGCCCATCGCGCCCTTGGGCGAGATTGCTTTGGGATCGCCATTGCTCTCGGCCATGATGACGGCCTCGATCCATTTCGCGGGAATGGCGAAACGCTGTGACGCTTCTTTGATATGCGCCTGAAACTGGTCAAGCGTAGCCGCTTCAGCGGGGGAGATAATCGCGGCGGCGGCAATGATGAGAGGCGTTATTCGGTCCATAGCGGCGCAAGCCTCCCGATGATCTGGGCACGCGGGACCGGCCCGAAATAGCGGCTGTCGAAGGAATCGGCAGGCTTCAGGAGCAGGAAGAATTCGTCACCGACGAGTGCGCGGCACTCGTTCCAGCGCGGCATGGGGCGACCTTTGCTGTCAGCCTCAATCTGGTGGGCAACGATTTTGCCGTTGATGATGATCGCGCCGTCAAAGACGCAAACATCATCGCCGCCTATGGCCGCAATGCGCTTGATCAGCGGCACGCCAGCAGGCAGATAGCGGCGCTCGGCGGCCAGTTTGGCGATGGATTTTGGCGGGGAGATAAGCACCAGATCGCCACGTTCCGGCGCACCGGATGTGACGCGATAGAGGCCAATCGGCGCGCTGGCGGAAGCGTTCCAGACCAACAAGGGCACGTGAACGATGGCGGAAATGCCGATCAGCGTCACACCGGATATGGCGACAACAAGGGGAAGGAGGACGGCTTTTTTCATCACCGCGCCCCATCCGATGTGGAGCTTTGCCGCCGCCCTTCTGACCAGGCGTCGAGGTCGGCGATGTGATAACGCACATAGCGGCCATGCTTGCGAAAGCGCGGACCATTACCGGTGAGGCGCATCTTCTCAAGTGTGCGATAGGAGAGGCTGAGGTAATGCGCGGCCTCTCTCGTGGTGAGAAACGGGCTGCCCTTTTTAGCCTCGCTCGCTCGTGATTGATCGTCTTGCATCGTTAGCTCCTTTCGGCGTGAATGGGCTAAGGATGGCGAGCAAGGGCGCGTCGCGGGACGCTCGAAAAACGGGGGGTATCGAAATCGAGCCCCCTCTTTCGCCGCCCTTTTCGTTCACGCGAAAGTGGCGGCGCGCGACATGGCTGCCGTCGAAGAAAACGCGCGGAAAGAAGGGGCGCTATGCCCCTTCCGCTTCCTCCATCGCATTGAGCTGGGCCTGTAATTCGGCGATCTTGGCGCGGCTCCATGCGCGCTCATCTGCGGGCAGTCCCCCGCGCAATTCGATGTCCAAGAGTTCGATCCAGATGGCGATATCGATGCGTGACATGGTGAAAATCTCCTGATGATTGAGCCGTTCTCCCGTCGAGAACGCGCCCTGCGGTCATCCGGATAGCGAGGGTCAAGGCCGCGTCAGCGCCGCGAAGCGGGGCGTGGGGGAGCCGAAATGCGAGAGCATTTTGGGGGTACCGCGCAGCCTTGAGGCTCGCGTTTGGCCGGGTGGCATACTGAAGAAATCGAGACGGAAAGCCCGTTTCCGCAGGAAACTCCGCATCAATTCCAGCGGTTCAACAGGCGCGAAAGCATGAGAAAAGCCCCACCACGGTCGATCCGCAGCGGGGCTTTGAGGGAAACCGGATTAGCGGTCGCGCGGCTCCCAGAGGGCGATATGGGTGGTGCCGTCTTCGCCGGGCTGTTCCAGCTTGACCAGGCGGGCGCGCACCCAGTTGGGGCCAAATTCCGGCGCGCCGATCTTGAGATTCAGGTAGGTCTCGCCGCTGGTTTTGGCGATCTGGCTCCAGCCCGCGCCGACTTCGTAGCGGTTGCCGTTGCCGGCATAGACGCGATGATCGGGGGCGTTTTCGCTCATCTTGTCCACGGGGACGATGACGAGGCTGGCGGTGACGTTGAGGGTCTTGAGCGTGCCGGTGAAGCTGCCGTCTGCGGATTTGGTGAAGGCGCCAAGGGTGATAGCCATGATAAGTCTCCTATGCTGTTAATCGCGGGACCATCCCTGCGATGTCACCAGCGAAAAGACCGCAAAGGCGGGCGGTTCACCTGTAAGGGCGAAGCAAAGCGGAGCACCCGCCGGGCGGGGAAATTTGCCTCGCGAGGAATGGCCGTAGGCCAGGGGAAATTTTTCCGACCGAAGGGTTGAACGGACCGGCGCGGGATTTAAGCGTCAAGAGACAAGCAGGGATTGGTCCTCGATGAATAGCGGGACAGGGAGACGAATGGTCTGTCGCCCGCAACTTTCACCGCCTTGCCTGACAGCTTTACCGGTTACTCGAATGTCCGCCACCGCCAGCCGGAGAGGCATTCTTCCGTGCAAGGATGAGCCTCAAAATGTCCCTTCCTCGCCCTAATTGCCGGTGGCACGATACGGAAAATGAAGCCGGATAGACACACCAAAACACGCGGCAAAGACCGCCGCAATCCTCATCCGCCGCGCTATTTCGACCCCAGATGCGCCGCCCAAGCCCAAGCTGGGCACGCCCGCAAGACGACCCATCACACCGCCTACAGGAATCACCGCATAGCCATTCCCGCCCCGTCCCGGCCTCACCAGATCAATTGGGGCACGGGGCTTTTCAGGGAGGAAGCAGCGACTCGCCGCCCGCCCGCGAACGCGGGCAAAGCACCAGGGATGGAAGCCCGAAGGGCCGAAACCGCACAGCGGGTTCGGTTCACGACAGCCCGGCGCGCGGGACACTTACCCGCGCGGGTGCCCACGTCGTCAACGCTGATCGGCTGAATTTGACCCGAAATCAACATTGACGTGTTCGGCGATCCAAGTGAGGTCAGCACCAAGCGCATCGAAATCGTTCCGGACTTCCGTTGGATTGAGCGGCAACACATAGGTAGTCACTAATCTCGACGTCAAGTTCCGTTTAGATCAATGATTGCCCCATCCCCTTGCCAACAAGCGCCGCAATTTCGCTAGGACGATAGGATGCGGCAAGAAGACGGTTTTCATCGTCGCTCAGGCCGTTTTCATATCCGTCCCAACTTGCAGCCGCCGCAACCTCGCCGATCCGCTCAAGGCCGTTGACCACCCGTTCGTCGGGATTGGGCTGACTCTGCACAGGCGGAAACCATTCGGCAAATGCCGGGCGAAGCTTTCGGATCACATCAAGTGTCGCGCCGCCAAACCCGCCCGCGAGATAGAGCGGTTGGCGACGTTCTAGCGCAAAAAGCACCTCTTCGAAGATGCCGGGCATAGCGCCCTGGAAGCCTTCGCGCTTTCCACCGATCACTATACGCGCATCAGTGTTCGCGGTCATATAGGCTCTAAGCCCCGACAGGGATCGGGATCGCTCGTCATCAGTCGGCTCGTTGACTGGCGTCTCAATAATCGGGCCATCAAGTCTTTCACCGTCCGCAGAGAGGAAATATATCTCGCCGAAGAGGCCCAGAAAATCCTTCTGTTCTGAAATCTGTTCCGGGGTCATAGCGCGGTGCACTGTCCAAGAGAGGCATACCTTGAGGGGCCGGTCGCGTCGCCCGTATCGGTGCAGCTCTTCAATGAGAAAGTTTGTGATTCCTTCAAGCTGAAGGTGACCTCCGTAATATAGAGTACCCCCCGCGATGACGACGGTGCGTGCCAGCTCTCCAAGCGTCATCCGAAAATGGGTATCGAGGAGGCCAAGGCGTTCGAGGTCCGGGCTATCGGATACCGAAAAGCCCAGACGCTTGCCCTTTAGTGCATCTGCTGGAAGAAGTTCTGTGCGGTTTGGGTCCTGTGTCATCCTCATCCGCCTCTCGTAGCGAGTTGGCGCGGAGTCATGATGTCAATGTCGCGCCCAAGACGTGTAGTCCGTGCATAGTTGATCAACACATCCCGTTCTTCCGGTCCGAGCGGGGGGTCAGGGTGAAGAATGCGGATATCACCGCCGTTGGGATCGTCTCCTTGCTGCGCAACGTACCCTTCAATCCAGTGAGAAAGTGTTAGCGGCTCAGGGGCATGCGGTGCCCACCATGCAACATCCAGCTCGGGACGTTCGCGCGCAAGCTCCCTTTGATGCATCCAAAGCGCACGCTTCAGGCATTCATCCACCAGAAGATTCAGTGCGCGGTAAACATCCTTGCGCTGCCACCGTCCATCCGACTTCCTGACTGCGATCCGGGGAACATGGTCCATCAAAAACGACCCGCGTTCTTCGCCATAGCCGATGGCGTCCATCATGATGACCGGCATTCCATGGGTCTTTGCGATAACCACTTCGCGTTGGCACCATTCGCGGCTGGAATAGAGGTCTGTGCGCAAAGCCAGCATTGCGCTTGTGCCCGACTTCCTTCGCAGTTCCTCATCCCAATCTGTGCCCGGTTGCAGATCATTCGCATCGAAGAATTCATTGAGGCGCGTGTTCCGTATGACTTCGCGCACCAGATCGACCAGCGCATCAACGTCCTCGCCCTCTATATGGCTGTGCCGTTTCGTGTGGCTGATAAACGCGGTCAGCCGGTCCATCTCATCCGGTGAAATCAACTGTGCGAGGCCTTGCGTCAGATCGCGGCAAAGAATGCTGTGAACATCCTCGCCGTTACGGTCCGGATCGTTTGCGGCGATGAACTGAAAGCCGCCCAGTATCCGGCCAAGCGCGGTGCCGTTCGTTGCACCTGCATCCAGAAGGTAGGGAAACACGCCAATGCGATCCGACGCGGATGCGTGCATATCCTGTATCGCGGCTACATACCCATGCCATTGAGAACCGGGGTTTTCGGCAGAGGCCGCCATCTCTGTGCCAAGGAGTGGGACCACCGCAACGAAGCTCGCAGGCCGTATGCCGTTCGGCGCGGGGCTTTCCTCATCATATACCGGTCTGGGCGCAGTGCCGGGACCTTCCCATCCCGCGCTTCGCAGAGATACCTGCACACCACCACCGATCACACCCGAAAACGTCGGCCCTTGCATGAAGTGGTTGAAGATGGCCGTGGCGAAGTCAGTTCCACGGCGGTCCTCCGGGTGCCAGACAACGAAGATTTCAAGGATCGGCGGTAGCATCTGACTCCTTTCGTGGGCTGAATGATCTCCGCTCGCACTATCCGCATATTTAGTGTAATCTGCAAGCAAAGTTACCATATATGGTCAAGCTGAAAGGATAGCACCGATGAGCAACAAGACCAAAAATGTATTCATCAGTCACGTCCACAAGGACGATGCCGGCCTGACCGACCTCAAGAACCTACTCAAGAGCAAGGGCATGGAGGTACGGGACAGTTCGATTAATTCTGACCGGCCGAATAATGCCAAGTCGCCCGAGTACATCAAGTCAGAAATACTTGCCCCGAGAATCGATTGGGCAAGCACGATGATCGTCTACATCTCACCCGAAACCAAGAACAGCGAATGGGTGAACTGGGAGATCGAGCGCGCGCACAAACAGGACAAAACCATTGTCGGGGTCTGGGAGCGCGGTGCCAACGGCTGCGAAGTGCCGGAGGCGCTGGATGAATACGGGCATGCCCTTGTCGGGTGGAATGCAGAAAAGATAATTGACGCAATAAATGGCGACTATGAGCAGTTCGAGACACCGGACGGCACCCCCTGCGACCCCCGGCCTATTCGCCGACATCCTTGCGGTTGACGTAGCTGACGTGCCGATCCTTCACAGTTATATCGTCGCCTATGATAGTGGCTTTGCGCCAAACCCGTTTAACGGCTTCTGCACGCTCGCAACCTGCAAGCCGGATATCAGGCAGCGTGCATCTCTTGGCGACTGGATCGTCGGTACAGGGAGTAACAGGAGGGGCGTGCGACGCGGCGGTTTTCTTGTCTATGCGATGCGTGTGCATGAAGCCTTGACCTTTGCCGAATATTGGAGCGATCCGCGCTTCGAAAAGAAGAAGCCGAACCTTTACGGCAGCTACCGGATGGCCTGCGGCGATAACATCTATCGTCCGATAGAGGGCGGCGGATGGAAGCAGCTTAATTCCTATCATAGCAAGGAAAACGGATCGCAATTCCAGAAGCATATTAACCGGGACACGTCTATTGACCGTGTGTTGATCAGTGATGACTTCGTCTATTTCGGTGCGGAAGGTCCGGAGATTCCAGAGGCCTTAAAGGATGCCGGCCTTGTTCTTTCCGGCAGGGGGCGGAAAAAGATCGAAGAGGCTGCCACTATCGCGGATTTTGAAAGTTGGCTGGAGGGGCTCGGCGTGAAGGGATACCAGGGACGGCCATTCGATATGGTTGAGGCAGCGAGGAAGCCGAGATGAACGGATCACCGCCCAGCACACATGTCCTGCTTTCGGAATATGAGCGCGCAGTCGCCCCGACGGACCGTTTCGCAGATGCCGAGGTAACACCAATCCTGCTCGGATTGTTTGGCGAAGTGGGCAGTGTGATGAGCACGTCCAAGAAGCTGCACAGGGAGAAAAGCGCATTTGCAGGTTATATGCGCGATGTCGAGGAAGAGCTTGGTGACACACTCTGGTATGTGACCGCTCTGTGCAGGAGGCTGAAGGTCAATCTCTCGGACCTTTTCTCGGAGGTTCTTGAAGGCAATGGCTTCACGATAGGCGTGGCCGCGAACGGCGATCCGAGCAATCCGGTTGCAAAGGTCATCAGCACAGCCGATCTCGCGCCGCTCGATTCTATATTGCTGCGCCTTGGCGAGCAGTCAGCGCGTCTCCTCAGCATGGATATGGACCCCGCGAAGGCAAAGCCGCTGTTGCTGGAGTTCATCAGGGTATACATTGAGGCAGTGCAGGCCTCGCGGGTGTCCTTCGCTGCTGTTCTGAACGGGAATATTGCGAAAACATGCGGTCGTTTTATCGCGCCGTCTCCTGATGATCTGCCCGACTTCGATGCTAACTTTCCGGAAGAAGAGCAGCTTCCACGCGAGTTCGAGATTGAGATAACCCAACGTGCAGACGGTCGAAGCTATCTGCGGTGGCACGGCGTGTTCATTGGCGACCCCTTATCCGACAATATCGGTGATCCCGACGGCTACCGTTTTCACGACGTTTTCCACTTCGCCAATGCCGCCGTTCTTCACTGGTCGCCGACATTCCGTGCCCTGATCAAACATAAGCGCAAAAGCAGGAAAGATGTTGACGAGGCACAGGACAGCGGCCGTGCGATTGTCATCGATGAAGGCCTGTCCGCCTATATCTTTTCGCACGCCAAGTCCCTGAATTTCTTCGATGGGCAGAAATCCGTTTCGTTCGACCTGCTTAAGGCGGTCCAAAACTTCGTGCGGGGCTACGAAGTCGAACAATGCCCACTTCATCTTTGGGAGAATGCGATTCTGCAAGGGTACGATGTGTTTCGTCAAATGCGCAAAAACAGCGGTGGCATCGTCATCGGGAACAGGAAAGAGCGGACGCTGCGTTACAAGCCGCCGGGAGGAAAAGCTGCATGAGTTCAAAGGACATTTTGAATGCCCTCAAGCTGATGGAATTCGAGAACACGTTTAACCCGTATTTCGACCGCTGCCCGATCTATGATGCTGTCGAAGCCCCCGAATTGCGGCGCTACTACCTTGCAGAGATGCTGGAACGTGCCGCAGCAGCAGAGCTTGATGCCATATGGGTGGGGCGCGATCTTGGCTATCGGGGCGGTCGCCGGACAGGTCTGGCACTCACCGATGACGTTCATTTTTCCCACCATCTTATTCGCTGGGACCTCGAACCTATGCGCCCGACATGCGGTGAGCCGGTTGCGGAAAGAACGGCGGCGGCAATCTGGGACGTTCTGCTTCGCGTGAAGGTCCCGGTTTTTCTCTGGAATGTTTTTCCGCTTCACCCGTTCGTCGAAGGCGATCCGTTTTCCAACCGCGCTCACAATGCGCGAGAGCGTAAGGCCGGAGCAGAAATTTTGCTGAAGATGGTCGAATATCTAAGGCCGAAAAGGATCATTGCCATTGGGAATGATGCCTACACCGTATTGTCAGGTGTGTTTTCCGAAGACCTCGTTCAAAAGGTCCGGCACCCAAGTTATGGAGGGCAAAGCGAATTCCTCACCACGATGAGAGGTCTCTATCGCGGTGAGGTAATTAATAACGGACTCGACCTATTTCCGCCGGAGCAGCCGGACACTGAGAAGATGGCCGCATCGGACGGTCGGCGCAGCGTCGCTCAATGACAGCGCATAGTCGTCATACAGAAATATTGAGATAAGCGGCGCATCATGCGCCGCCCTCGCATTGCCAGACCTTGATGCCCATTTTGCGGGCTTTGTCAGCTAGGTTTTGACTGATGCCGGAGCCAGGAAAGGCGATGACGCCTATGGGCATTGCATCAAGCATTTGATCGTTGCGCTTGAAGGGCGCGGCGTTCTTAAAGCGGTTCCAGTCGGGTTTGAAAACGATCTGCGCGACGCCGCGATTATCGGCCCAGCAGGCGGCTATTTTCTCGGCTCCCTTCGGCGATCCGCCATGGATCAGCACCATATCGGCGTGTTTGGCATGCGCCTTGTCGAGGGCATCCCAGATGCGGGTGTGGTCGTTGCACTCCATGCCGCCGGTGAAGGCAATGCGCGGGCCGGTGGGCAAGAGCGGCTCGATCTCGGCCTTGCGTTTGGCGGCGATAAAATCGCGGCTGTCGATCATGCTCGCCGTCATCGTCTGGCGATTGGCCATCGAGCCGGAACGCGGTTTCCAGGCGGAGAAGGTGTATTTCTCGAACCATGATGCGCCGATGTCGCGGAAGGCTTCGAACGCATTGCGGCGCTCGATGATCGAAATGCCCTGCGCCGTCATTCGCTCCAGCTCGACGGATTTGACCTCCGAGCCGTCCTGTTCACGCTGCATCCGGCGCTGCGCCTGCTCGTTGTCGTCGAGCGCGCGGTCGAGATTGGCGATCTTGCGGTGGAAGATGTTGACGAGATTCCAGAGCACATCGTCGAGATCGTCTTCGAGCCGTGTGTCAGCCATCAGGGCGGTCAGGGATTCGAAGGCGTTCTCGATCTCCTGTTCGGCGCGGGCGGCTTCAGGCAGCGGGCGCGGATCGGGCTCGTCGCCATGGGGGCGATAACCATACATCTGCAACTCATCGAGCAGATGGGCGGTTGGCGATGATGTGTGATGGGGCTCGTCGTCGAAGGGTTCAATGAAGGGGTTATGAAGCGTCATGGCGGGGTCTCCCGTTTTGCGAGGCCGCGCCACCCGCGGCCTTTCCGGGGATCGCCCGCCAGCGCCGCAAAGCGGGTTTGCACCCGTCAGGGCCGCAACGCAGTGAAGGACGGCGCAGCCGTTGCAAAGCCGATTGGCGCTGGCAGATACCCCTTTTTGGAAAGGCCGGGGCGCGGCCCCTTTGCGAACGGCGAGGCTTGCCGGAATGCTTACCCCGTCACGGCCCGATGGCGAAACCATCATGCGCATTGCCGCCCATCGTGAATGAGGAAATGACTATCGTCCGGGGCGAGTTGCTCCCCGATCCAGCCCCGCAGACGATCCGGACCGAGGGTCAGGAGATCAGCGTTAAAATCCTCTGCCCGTGGGACGAGTTCGCGGATGTCGATCTCGGTGGCTCTGGATCGCAGCTTTTCCAACGCAAGCCGCCCGGCCTCGTCATTATCGCGCGCGACATAGAGCCGGCAGATGTCCGGCGACCAAATCAGGGCGGCGAGGTGCGCAGCCGAGAGGGCAGCGATGACCGGCATGTCGGGCATGATCATCTTGAGCGCCAGGGCGGTCTCTAACCCTTCCGCCGCCACCATGGTATCGGTCACGGTACCGAAACGAACCCCGTTTCCGGCGAGATGTCCCAGCGCGCGACGCGGTTGATCGACCGGCGCTTTACCGCCATCCGGTGAAAGCCATGTGCGATGTACACCGGTCACATTACCAGCGCCATCGGTGACGGCGGCAATCAGCGCGGGCCAAATCTGGCGACCCTCCGGCGCACGATAATAGCATCGCGGATGAAACCGCAGGGCGGAAGCATCCGCTGGCAGAGCTATGCCGCGCTGGCGGAGATAGGCTTCCGCCAACGTGCCCCGGATCGAACCCGACGCGGCATAGAGCCGCCGCGCCGCCTCAGACGATCCAGCCGGAGCGGGTACTTCCGTGCGCTTCGCGGGCACAATTGGCATTCGCAGAAACGCCCGCGCCTCATCACACGCCGCACGGAAATCGAGGCCACAATTGGCCATGATGAGGTCCAAGAGATCGCCATGCGTTCCTTCAGATGCATCCGTCCACTTCCCGGCGCGTTCGCCGAAAAGCTGGACATAGAGACTGTGGCCCGGCGTTCCATGCACATCGCCGCAGAGCCAGTATCGGCCTTGACGGCGACCTTTGGGCAGATAGGTTCGGCACACGGCCTCGGCATTTTGCCCGAGACCGCGCGCCAGATCGGAAGCGCTGGACATGGCTCATCCCCTCTCCGCGATCTGGGTCAGCGCCCAGCGGTCGAGCAGGCTTTCGAAAATCATTCGCCCCCGATCACCGACCGGCACGAACAGCCGCAGCTTCCAGTTGATGATTTCCGACATCAGCCCGCGCGCCTTCAGGGCATCGACCAGGCCGGAGGTGAAGCCGGTCAACTCAACGCGGCTGTCGTTCATAATGCGAACGCGGCGCAGCGACAGGCCATCGGCCAGATGGGCCGTGACCTTGCCGTCCATGATCAGCCCCCAGGCGTCTTCGTTTGAGATTTTCGGCGCGTCGATGCCGAGATTGCGGCAGACGGCCTCCATCTCGATTTGCGACAACATGCGTCCGATCACCCGCTCGTCATCGTCGGTTTGCAACCGATAGACGCGGGCGTTGCTTTCCGGCAGGCGCCGCCAGATCGGCAATAACAATCCCGTCACCAGATGGAACGTGCTGGTCGAAAACGCGGGGATTGCGGTGACCTCGGTATTCCAGACCTCGGTAAACTGCGCCTCGTCGGCTTCCTTCCAATGGCTCGATGCAAAATCCTCGACGCACATGATGTCGCGCTGCATGGGCCGGATCATGCGTACCCGGCGCTGCATACTGCCATCATCGAGCATCAGGCTGGTCGCCGATGTCCTGACCGCCGCGCGGTGCGAGCGTTCATTGACCAGCAATTTGCCATCACGAAGGGCCAATGCGTCATCGACGGACATCGGCTTGTTGCGGTCCTTGCGCTCGATGGTGAAGAGCCGGGTTTCCGCACCGCTGTCATGTTTCCAGACGGTGCGGCGATCAGTGACGATCAGACTCTCGGCACGGATTGTCTCCAGCCCGGCGTCATGCACGCCCGCCGTGATAGCTGCTTCGATCCGGGCGTTGAGCAACTCCTCGAACGCCGTGAACAAATCGTTCTGCATGGCGATGGGCAGCGCCAGCAAGCGATTGAGGAAAGTGGTGATCGGCGGAAGTTCCTCCTTCAGCGTCCCGCCCTCGAAGGTCAGCGACAGGCCGGTCGCCTCCTCGAAGCGCTGGAGCGAACAACCCTGAATCCCGCCCTGTGCCAGCAACATGTAGAACTGCCGCAGCGCCGCCCGGGCGTGATCTCCTTCGAGATTGTCTTCGGCGCGGAACAGCCCCTGACCGCCGGTCTGGCGCTGGCCGCGCGTGATGGCGCCCAGCGTATCCAGGCGGCGGGCGATGGTGGAGAGGAAGCGCTTTTCCGCCTTCACGTCCGTCGCAATAGGTCGGAACAGCGGCGGCTGCGCTTGGTTCGTCCTGTTCGAGCGGCCAAGCCCCTGGATGGCGGCATCGGCCTTCCAGCCGGCTTCCAGGAGATAATGCACGCGCAGGCGCTGGTTTTTCGCACCCCGGTCGGCGTGATAGCTGCGCCCGGTGCCGCCGGCGTCGGAGAAGACGAGAATGCGTTTGTCATCATCCATAAAGGCTTGGGTTTCCGATAGATTCGCCAAAGGCGGACGGTTTTCAACGCAAAGCCGTTCGTCTTTCCTGACAATACGGCGTGACCGCCCCGTCACTTCCGCCACCTGATCCGTCCCGAAATGCTGGATGATCTGGTCGAGGGCACCCGGCACCGGATCGAGCGTCGCGAGTTGCTCGATCATCCGATCACGGGCCGCCAATGCCGCCTTGCATTGAATCGGGTTTCCCTCGGCATCGAACGCGGGGCGCGAACGCAGATTGCCTTCATCATCCGTGTAGGTCTCATAAAGCTGGGTCGGGAACGAATGCTGCAAATAGGAGCCGACGACCTCGCGCGGGCTCAAGTCGATGGTCAGGTCATGCCATTCCTCGGCGGGGATGTCGGCAAGCTTCCTTTCCATCACTGCCTCGCCGGTGGAGACAAGCTGGATGATCGGGGCATGACCAGCGGCAATGTCGCACTCGACGCTTTTGATCAGCGTCACGACCTTCATGCCAGTGATCAAGCCATTGAAAAACCGCTGCTTCGCGCCCTCGAAAGCCGATTTGGCGGCCGCCTTCGCCTGACCGTTGAGTGTGCCGGTTTCGCCTGTGATGTTCACCGCCTCCAGCGCCTCATTCAAATGGGTATGAATGACCTGAAACGCGGCGGCGTATCCGTCATAGATGGCAACCTGTTCGGGCGTCAGAGCATGTTCAACAATCGCCACCTCGACGCCTTCGTACGACAGCGACCGCGCGGTATAGAGCCCGAGCGCCTTCACGTCGCGCGACATCACCTCCATCGCCGCAACACCGCCCGCTTCGACGGCCTGAACAAACTCGCCCCTGTTCGCGAAGGGAAAATCCTCGCCACCCCAAAGCCCGAGCCGCTCAGCATAGGCGAGATTGCGCACGTCCGTCGCGCCGGTCGCCGAGACATAGACCACGCGGGCATCGGGCAGCGCGCGTTGCAGGCGAAGGCCTGCGCGGCCCTGCTGCGAGGGCAGCACCTCGCCGCGCTCGCCCTTGCCGCCAGCGGCGTTGGCCATCGCATGGGCCTCATCGAAGATGATGACGCCATCGAAATCCACCCCCAACCAATCAAGCACCTGTTGCAATCGCGACGCTTTCCCCTCCCGCTCCGCGGAACGCAAGGTGGCATAGGTGACGAACAGGATGCCTTCCGACAGGCGGATCGGTGTGCCCTGTTTGAAGCGCGACAAGGGCTGGACCAGCAGCTTTTCCATGCCGAGCGCCGACCAATCGCGCTGCGCGTCTTCGAGGAGCTTGTCGGAGCGGCTGAGCCAGACTGCCTTGCGGCGGCCCTTGATCCAGTTGTCGAGGATGATGCCGGCGACCTGGCGCCCCTTGCCGCAACCGGTGCCATCGCCAAGGAACCAGCCGCGCCGGAAGCAAACAGCGTTTTCGGCATCGTCAGCGGCGGCATGAATATTGTCGAACGTATCGTCGAGCGTCCATGATCCGGCCAAGTGACGCGAATGGGCTTCCCCAGCGTAGATGACACTCTCAAGCTGCGCGTCGGAAAGCACGCCGCTCTTTATTATATGCGTGGGGAGATGCGGCCGGTAGCTCGGCTGCGGCGGCGCGACCGAGGCCATAGCGGCGGACTGCACCAGCTTGGTCGGGTGGGAGTGTGCGCCTTCGATGCGGATGGATTGCAGCGCGTAACCTTCATAGAGGCTATCGGCGAGATCCGCGCCTTGGGCGGACGTCCATTCGGTCGGCTCATAGGCAATCTCAGTGGCATCGGGGGCGGAAGAGATCGCCGTCGGCCTGGGCGCAGCCGGAGCGCGGCGGATCGGCGAGATCGCCTTCACCGCGCCAAGACCAATCTCGCCCTCCACCTTCATGCGCGGCGGCACATGAAGGGTGACATTGGCCAGCAACTCGGCGGTGGTTTGCGCCGCCGGCATGATCGGGGAGACGCGAATATCCGCAACCTTGTCGATTACGGTGAGGCGGGTCTCGAATGTCGTGCCGTGCTTGGCATAGGCGGCGCCATCGATGATGCAGGAAAAGCGAACTGCGCCGTTCAGTCGCTCATAGGGGAATTTATGGCCGGTGATCGTCACCAGCCGCCCGCCATCCGGCAAGCGCGCCAGAGCCGAACGCACATGATGGAAATCGGCATCAGACACGCGCCCCTGCACATTCACCGCCGCCGAGAAAGGTGGGTTCATGATGACAACCGACGGCGTAACATCGTCCGTCAACCGATCATCAATGCTGGCGGCGTCATGGGTGGAGGTGACGGCGTCGGGAAACAGCCATCGAAGCAGAGAAACGCGCGTCTCGGCGATCTCGTTGAGCGCCAGCCGGGCGCCCATGATCTCCGCAAAGACGGCCATCAGGCCGGTCCCGGCAGACGGCTCCAGCACCACGTCACCTTCGGTGATGCCAGCAGCAATCGCGGCGACCAATGCCAGCGGCGCCGGGGTTGAGAATTGTTGCAGAGATTGGGATTCCTCCGAGCGCCGCGTATGCGTCGGAAGCAAACCAGCGATGCGGCTGATCATCGATAGAAGCGCGGCGGGCGATGCCGCCTTTTCCTGCATGGCGCGGCCATATTTGCGCAGAAACAGCACCTGCGCCGCCTCGCAAGCCTCATAGGCGTCTTTCCAGGACCAGAAGCCCTCGGCGTCCGAGCCACCGAACGTCTCTTCCATCGCCTGGCGCAGGATGCGGGTTTCGATTTGAATACCGCGCTCCAGACCGGCAAGGATGCGGTTGGCGGCGGTGAGGATGCAGCTTGCAGTATTCTCAGGCGTGCGGGACGGCACGGTGGGTTGCACCGCCGCTGCGGGTAGAGCATAATTCATGGGATGTCTCCGGGTTGAGGGTTTGAAAACCGAACCGGAACAGGCTTTCTCTCACCTATTCCGTTCACCCTTCCCGGAAACTCCTCTTACTTTTCATCCGAACCGCTCACCGTTACAGGTGAACGTGTAGGCATTGGCGGTGATGCTTTCCTCGACCATCTCGTCAGAGTTCGGGAACTCGTATTCCGTCTCCAGCCGCGCATAGAGCCAGCGGGCAAGATCACGCATGGCATCAGTGATGATGTCCTCGGCGTCTGCGGTCGCCTCAGCGTCATCGCGGCGCACGTCGAATTGCATCGTGTTCTCGTGGCAATAGTGGCCGCGCTGGGTGATGATGGCGTAGAGCTGATAGAAATTGCGCCGCTGAATCGCGTTCAGACGCGCGGCGATGTCATGTAATTCGGCATCCTTGGGCGCATAAGCTTTGATCTTCGCCACGCTGCCCTTGGCATAGCGCCACCGGCCCTCAAAAGAGGCCCCATCGCCCTGGCTCCAGAAACCTCGGAATTGAATGCAGGGCTTTTGCCGCGTCCCGCCGCCCATCAGCCGGACGGGGTGGGTTGCAAGTTCGACGCCCAGAATTCCGCAGATAGCGGAAAAATCATCGTAGGTGCAATCCCACCATTCATAATCAAGGTTGCCTTCGCGATACCATTCGCGGGCGCGTTCCCTCGCGGCCTCAGTGAGTTCATCGAAGGTGAAGACGGTGGTTTCAATGACGGTCGGCATATGAGCCTCCATAAATGAAAGGCCCGGCGCCCCGCGCGACAAAGGCGCGCAAAACTAGGGCAATCCGGGCCGTGATGGATAAGAATTGACGGAAGGTTTACTCGGCGGCGGTGAGAAATTCCGGCAGATCCGCCGCAGAAACGTCTGCCTCCGGCGCTTCCGTTGCAACCGTGGCCGCCATAGGATCGACACCGAACGTCCTCAGCGGTTCCGGCAGCCAGCCGGTATCGGCCAACAACCGTTCCGCCTGCTCGGCCATGTCGGATTTCTTGAGGTGATCGATCAGCTCGACCGCGGCAACGCCCTTGGCCTCGGTCACCGCCTCCAGAATCCGCGCCTTGGGCACGCGGTTCAGGTAATTCTCAGCGGTCGGCTTCCACCCGGCGGTGGCCATGTCGAGCGACAGGGCGCAGGCGAGCTGATCGGCATGGTGCCGGCGCCCCTGCGCGCGGTTCCAGGGCTCATGAACCGCATTGACGGTGAGCGAGGCACAATGGGCAAACAGCGCCATGCGGCTATCATGATCGAAGTCGCAGAGGAATTCCCAAAGCAGATCGGGTTCGTCGGGAAGCTGCTTTTCCCACTCTGCGTGCCGCTCATCGATGGCCTTCGCCGAGGCGCATTCCTTCAGGTCCGGCCCCTGCACAGAAAAGCCGCTGCTTTTCCATGCGATCTCCAGGCAGCTATCGGTGGCGTAGCGATAGAAGGTCTGGAGCGCCAGCCCATGCAGCACGGCGATGAAGGCGATGTCCGGATCGCCCGCCAGCGCGTCGCGCAAAGCCAGCGTCCGGTGCGCGGTGAGTTCCGTGACCAGCCGGTCGGACAGCGGCTTGATACCGTCTTCCTCCTCCTCGGCGGGGTGACCATTGCCGGAAAGCGCTGTGACTGGATCGACCTGCCGCGTTTCACCATCGGCACCGACATGGACGATTTCGACGTGATCGCGGACGAAGGCGTCGGCTGCATCGACGTCGGCCTCATTCTGCGCCTCGTCCTCGGGCCGGACGTATCCGCGCTCGACCTTGAGCCGACCGTCGCTGTCGATGCTGACGAAAACACCCGCGCGGGCGATCTCAGCGGGATCGTAGATGACGGGCTGGCTGAGTGCTGCCTCGATCTCGGCGAGGCGCCTGTCGATCTCTTCGGGCAGGTCCTCGTCGCTTTCCTGGAAATAGCGCTCTTCGATCTCAGCCATCTCATCGCGCAGGGCTTCGCGCTTTGCGTGCTCCTCATCCGATAGAGGCTGCATTTCGCCCATGACGCGACGCAAACCGCCAGTATGCCCATAGGGAAATTCCTGCGCGATCTGAATCCAGCGCCAGCCTTCGGATTTTATCGCCTCGGCTTCGGCGGCGAGTTTCTCAGCGACCAGGCGTTCCAGGAGCGCCACGTCCTGCAACCAGCCATCATCGTTCTGCGAAAACAGATCGCGCAGCACGGTGCCGCCCTCGGCTTGGTACGCATCGAGGCCGATAAACAGGGCGCGCTTGTCGCGAGCAGCAACAGTGTTCTCGGTCAGCAGCTTCTTGATGTAATAAGGCGCGTCATTGTAGCCGCGCTTGACCGTTTCCCAGACCTGTTCCTGCCGAGCATGGTCATTGTTGATCGTGAAAGCCATGAGCTGGTCGAGCGTCATCTCGTCGGCGGCATATATTTCCAGCAGCACCGGCGACACCGACGCCAGCTTCAGCCGCTGCTTGACGATCTGCGGGGTCACGAAAAACCGCGCGGCGATGTCCACCTCAAAGAGGCCCTGATCTTTCAGAGACTGGAACGCGCGAAACTGGTCGAGCGGATGGAGCGCCTGCCGCTGGA
Organism: Actibacterium sp. D185-2; assembly: GCF_054954595.1. Lineage (NCBI taxonomy): Bacteria > Pseudomonadati > Pseudomonadota > Alphaproteobacteria > Rhodobacterales > Roseobacteraceae > Actibacterium > Actibacterium sp. D185-2. The sequence goes on along the minus strand of NZ_JBPWNX010000022.1, from coordinate 5,756 downwards.
CATTCTCAGCGAGGCTGTCCTCTTCGAGAATGCCGTCTTCGCGGATGACGCAGGGGATTGGCGCGGTCTTGTTCAGCCGCTTTTGCTTGACCAGCAGCTCCAGCGCCCGGTAACGACGGCCACCGGCCTGCACCTCATATCGGTCCGTGGGCTGGCCATCCTCGCCGAGCACGGGCCGCACGCTCAGGGACTGCAACAGCGTGCGCCGGGCGATATCCTCGGCCAGTTCCTCGATTGACACGCCCGCCTGCACGCGACGGACGTTCCGGTTTGAGAGCACCAGCTTGTTGAACGGAATGTCCCGGGACTGGGACAGCGAGATTTTTTTGGGATTTGCCATGTCGGTTTCTCCAGAACGGGCGAGGAAAGCCTTCTTTCCCCTTCCAACCCGTTCATGGAAAAACCAAACTCCTCTTCCTCTCCAGGCCCAGCCGCCCACCACTGGCGGTCAAAACCCCGCGCTTGGAACCCGAGACGGAATAACCGGTTTCAACCTATTGCGGCAGTCCACGATGAATGCGGCAAATGGCTGGTCACCGCCGAGGTCGTCGGGCTGGAACCACACCTCTCAGCCTCTCAGAATGTCGGCTCTGAGCATCGACGGTAAGGACGTGGCACGGGATTGCTATGCAGCGTTCGGCAGTACTGCTATCAAAGTGCTGAAAAGATTACGACGCGCCTAGCTCATTCAACCATTCACTTAGCAGAATTTTCGATTTCAAGAACATTTCACAAAACGTGAATAGCGATACGAAGGGCGTGTCTTCGATCCGAAAAAGATGCGTCCGGAAGGTCGCGTTCTGGACTTTTCCATTCTGAAGGCTCTGATCGAAGCGCTTCCGCCGATCATCTCCGGCATAGACATTGATTGCTAAATCGAGATGCTGCATCTGCACCTGACCTAGCGACGTAAGTGCAGGATCGCGGGTGTCGAGATGGATGCAGCGGCCAATCATCAAACCGTTTGGATCGTCGACCCGGGGCAGCTCTTCGATCATCATGGAGAGATATTTCTCCTCGCGACGCTCGACGTGGATCTCAAGCCGCCGCAGATGCCGGACATGATAGTCCCAGTATTCCGCCGTCCCGGCAGACACGGGCCGGTCCTGTAACGCATACGATGCGAAATCCTTCATACCCCTGCGGAGGCTAAAGTTCTTAAGCCAACGCGGATTTGCGGGCACCAACGTAGCCTCGGTCAGCAACTGCGGCGGCTGCGCTGTAGCGAACACGTCGGCGTCAAGGCGGACAAAGATTGGCGCCGAAGACCACTCCTTCTGCGCCCAGTTAATGATGCCTGGACTGAGAAATGGGCTCAGTTTGGTGAATCCACTGCCAGCACTATAGATTTCGCTGCCGAACACCGAGCTAACGGCCTTGACGTCGATCAGTTCGCAGTCTCGGCTCCCATTTTCTCGTTGTCGAATCTTGTCGTAGAGCGAAGGTACGTTTTGAAAGAGCAACTGTGTCCGGTCGTATCTCTGACACTGCTTCTCGACATTCAGACGGGTCGCCTCGTGCCCAACCTCGAAAGTCATTGCGAAGGCCGCGAGACGTTCCCGACGTGGTCGGCCTGTGAAGAATCCGATTGCAAGATAGCCGCTCAACCCATTTTCTTCTTCGGAAGACAACAGGCTTATACGAAAGTTAATTGACGCCGAGACCAATGCCTTATGCTGCCTCGGGTTCTCGATCAACTCGTGAACCTGTGCGCCGGTTTCGTTTGCGACCTTCGCCAATTCCCTGACACTCTCGAAGTACTTGTCTATATCCATCCGGCCGATCTTCCTCTTAATGACCCGGTGAACAGCTTGGCTGTAGGTTAAAGGAGGCTACTCTTTAGTATGTCTGCTAGCTACAGGATATCCAAAGCCATCTTCGTCCGCACTTCTGCCATTTTGCCAAACGTAGCGAACGGCCACTCCCCAGCAAAGCAACAGTCTAACCGAGGCGAAGAAATGGGACACGATTACACGCCGCACATCCCTTCGCATTCGTCAGCGAAGAGATCGAGCTGCCCTTTGTCCGCCAGTGTGTCGAGGTCGGCTTCGTCGAGCGGCAGGCAAGAACGGTGCAGGAAGACCTCGTCGCGCAGATTGCGAAAACCGGTGCGAATCATTCGATCGATGACGACGGCATCGTCCCAGGCATCGGGATCCTCCTCGCGCATCTGCCGCCATAGACTGTCGCTATGATAGGGGCAGCCGATGCAGGAACTTTTCGGCGGCGCGGGATAGCCGTTCCGCTCCAGCCATCGCAGGCAGTCGCGGCGTGTCATGCCCATCTCAACGAGCGGAAAACGGTTCACCTGCCAGGGCTCCATCGACATTTTCATGCGCACGATCTCGTCGAAGGATATGCCGACCCACTGCTCGACGACCGGATGGTCCGGCGAGCGTTTCCCTGCGATGCCGATAAGTTCGCGCACCTTGCGTCGGATCGGCACGATCTTGAGTTCCTTGGTGCATTGCCGGCGGATCATGCCGACCTTGCCCGATGCGGATCTGGTGAAGGCGGGGATCGAAGCCCAGCGTTCGCCCTGCGCGCCGTTCACGAGTCCGTCGCGGATATTGCCGTCTGAGACGATATGTATGGGAAAGGGCAAGACATTTGGCGACGTCAGCCAGGCGAGATGCTCATAAACCGCCCGCGGCTCCCAGCCAGTATCGGCGAAGATGGCGCAATCGGGCATCGACCCGATCTCACCATGGGCGGCCATCAGCGCCAGCGTGGTGGACTGCACCCCGGCGCCGAGCGACAGCACGCGCAGCTTAACGGTGGATGTATCGGCCGGCGGCGGGAACAGCGCGTTCATGGCCGCTCTCCCGCCTGCTGTCCGCGTCGCCATTCGGCGGGCGGGTCGAAGGTTCCAGCCCAGATGCCCTTGCGCAGGAATTTCGCCATGCCTTCCTGGCTGGTGTAGTTATAGAGGCGGTTGGCGTCTCGGTCGGCGATGGCCCAGCCCTCATTGGCGACCCAGGCCGAAAGATTGTCGCTGCCCGCGTAGCAGATCGAGATGAAGCGGCCATAGGCGTCGCGGGTATTGCCCTGCCAGATATCGCAGTTGACCGTCCGGCCTTCGAGGAATTTAGCGAGCGCGGCGGCGGCCTCTCTGCCGCAGGGCCATACGGCACCGTCGCGGCGATGGCAGATCTGGTCGATCTCCGTGGCGTCGACGCCATAGAGGCGGTGCCTTTTTCCATCGATCTCGATCGTATCTGCATCGATAACGCGGGCCGGGCCTTTGTGCTCACTGTCGAGCGCGGGCCAGAAGGACACGAAGGCGAAAAACAGAATGCCGATGACGGCGCTGCCTTTGACAAGTTGAAACATGGGGAAGTCTCCTTTTCGGGTTGCAGGCAGACAGGCTCTCTCTGGCCGTCAGCCCTTCACCTGCCCGGAACGCCCCTTTTCCTCTGGGTCCAGCAGCCGCCGGTAGCCGCCCCGCACCATGGTCCTCGCGCCGGAGAGCAGGCGCTGAACGCGGGTGCGCAGGAAACCGGCCTCCCAATCCTCCCGGACCGCCCGATCCCCGAACAGCACCGCCGCGATGTCGCGCTGGCTGGCCCCGAACTCCGCCCCGTCAAAGGCGCGGAGCATCAGGGTCCAGCGGCGGGCGCGGCGTTCGGGTGGGTAAAGGGATTTGAGCAACCGTCCGCTGCGCGCCAGGCGGCACAAGCGCTGTAGGGGCAGCGGCTTGACCTCGAAATCCTTGAGGCCGCAAAGCGTGCAACTCAGCAGGGCCGGGCCGTTGAGCGCGTCGCCCTCCGTCACCGCGAGTTGCAGATGCCGCGTGCCGTCGCTGAAGAGGAGATGCTGGCCGTCATCGCCGCGTACGACGGCGCGGAACAAAGGGCATTGGCGGCAATCGAAGGCGTTGGACTTTTCGGCGTGTGGCTCGGCCTCGACACTCAAGACCAGCGGATTGCATTCCGGCAGCCAGAAGAACACCGCCTCGCCATCGATCCGGCAACAGCGAACGCCCCAGCGGGAAAGACGGCAATCCTGATCGCAAAGGATGTGTCCGGATTCATCGGGCGGGCTGCATCGGGCTTCCCGCAGGTCGGCGAGGAACGCCGGGTTCCTTCGCAGCCACTCGCCCGCCCAGCAATGCCGGTCGCTGTTAAGTAACGGATTATAGTGTTCGGGTTCGCGCCAGTCGGCGCTTGGACTTATGCCCGGTTCGGGTTTCTCCTCTGACATGGCAGCATTCCTCCTTGCCGTGATCATCATCAGCAGACGGAAGAATGCTTGTTGGCGATGGGGTGTTTTCCGTCCGCCCTATCGATGATTATCGATAGCAAACGACGGGCTCGCTTTTGCGAAAGGGTCGCAGCTTTTGAAATTGCGCCACGAATATTCAAATAATTTTAAGTAAATCCGACAGATTTTGTCAGACATTTCCCCATAATTGCCGTATTCGCGCCATGATTGCATAAGTAGACTGCAATATTGGAAGTCAGGTTGCCTGTCATATTAAGGGCGGCCTGCCCCAAGTGGATTTATGCATTCATGGGGGTGGTATGTCAGATGTTTTTATGATCGATTTTTCCGCAGACGCGCCATTGCCCTTCGCAGAGCTTCTCGGGCGTTTTGTCAATCCGGCCGCAGTGATCAACCGCTACCTGTTCCATCCCAATCCGCAAGGCGCGCGCCTGGTCTCTCCGCAAGTCACCCTGATCATGCATGAGGATGAACCCTTCGAGATCGATTGGCGCGGGCCGTATGAATTGCAACCCGCCCGCCATCGCGTCGAAGCAGGTCAGTTTCATATCGTGCCCGCACATACGCCAATGGAAGTGGCGTGGGAGGGGGAGCAGCGTGCGGCGATCATTACGTTCACGCCAGACTTTGTGGATCGCGTCGTTCGCGAGCAGTTCAAAGGCGATGCGCCGCGCCTGCGCGCCCAGGCCGCGCTCAGCGACGCGCTCGTGCAAAGCCTCTGCACGGCCCTTTGCGGTAAGATCGGCGCAAAAGGGCATCACCTCCGGGCATGCGCCGAGGCCATCTCCACGCAGCTTGTCATTCACTTGCTGGCGTGTTTCGGCGCAGGCGAAACGGTGCAGCCTTCGATTGCGGGCGGACTGACCAGTGCTCAGCAACGCCTCACGCTGGACTATATCGGCACACATGGGCGGCAGGAATTCAACGTCGACGAACTGGCAGCAGCGGCGGGCCTGTCCAGGCGCCATTTCCAGCGCGCATTCAAGCAGAGCTTTGGCGAGACGCCCTGCCGGTTTGCCCACAACACGGTGATGGCCGCAGCGGTGGAACTGGTGCTGGGGACCCAGAAATCGATCACCGAAATTGCGCTGGATCTCGGCTTCGAGAATTTCGGCAATTTTTCAACGGCGTTCAAAAGACATACCGGCATGAGCCCGGAAGCATTCCGAAGGCGGAATGGGTGAGATTGCACCATCCAAGCTGTGTCGCACCCCTATCCCCCTTTTACCCTTGAATAGCAAGGTCACGCCGAATGCCCAAATATCCCTCCACAACACCGCGCGCTCAGGTCACACCCACCCCCATTTTCGAGGCTTTCTAAAGAAAAAGCCCCGTCACGGGGGCACCGTGCGGGGCTGTATTTCTTGTAAGCCGTTGTTATATCTGGATTTCCAGAGAGTTATAACGAAAGTGGTTGCGGGAGTAGGATTTGAACCTACGACCTTCAGGTTATGAGCCTGACGAGCTACCGGGCTGCTCCATCCCGCGCCAATTTTGCCTCACGGATGGTTGTCTTCAGTGAGGCGCATCGT
>NZ_JBPWNX010000021.1:0-34572 GCF_054954595.1 Actibacterium sp. D185-2 | reverse complement strand
GTCCGGGAATGGTTTGCCGCCCGCAATCAGTTCGCTATCATGTTCGATGAGCGCTTCAACGCGTGACCGTATCTGAAACCCGCATGGGCCAAACCAGATACACAGAGTTCATGACACTCCCGATGAAAAAGCCGCCAGCTTTACAGCGAGCGGCTCGGTGGCTGTCGACTAGGAGGCGAGAAAATGCAGTTTCTAGACATCGACGCTTTGTCGGGGTATTCGGCTGCACTGGATGCTCTGACTGAGGGCCAGCGCGCGGCGCTCGTGGAAATCGTGTTTTGTTACAGGCTCGGGTCCTTATCGGCCACGGCTGTGTTTGGAGACGTTGAAGCTCTGCGCGATGTTGCCGGTCAGGTCCCGGCTGAAATCGAGGGAGCAGTCACCCGGCGATACGGCGTCGACCTTGAAAGCCTATCGCACGGACAACGCCCCCGGTTCTACGTCGATGGCGACGAACCGGAAACCGTGCTTCTTGGCTTCACCTATTCCGCCGTAGGGCAGTTGGAAGAATGGAAGCGATATCGACGAGACCCCGATTGCAAACAGCGACTCTTGATCGATCGGTTCGATGCCGAGAACGAGGCAAAATCGATTGGAGAGGTGGAACGCGCTGGTGGTCCAGATTTATGGAAAGGGCCGCTTGAGTTGCCGGAAAAGGCCAAGCAGGCAGGGCTGCATGTCATTTACCTCGCGAAACAAAAGAAGGATCAGTGCTACTTGCGCCTTTTGAGCGTATAAAAGGTTGGTTTCCTTGATGAAGAAACGTACGAAAGGTGCTGTCAGCTTCGTCTCTGCGCGATCCCTTCCAAGTACGAACCATAGGCATTTTTGCCGAATTTTTGGGCGCGCGACTGCAGCTGGGCAGCATCTATCCAGCCCATCTCGAATGCCACCTCATCGGGGCTGCCCACTTGCTGGCCTTGGCGTTCTGTCAGGGTGCGCACGAAGTTGCCGGCGTCCAGCAGACTGGCATGCGTCCCAGTATCGAGCCAGGCATAGCCGCGGCCCATTTTTTGAACATTGAGCTGCCCATCGTGCAGGTAGCTTTCCAAAAGCGTGGTGATCTCCAGCTCGCCCCGGGCCGAGGGGCGCACGGCACGGGCACGTTCTGGCGCGCTGCCATCGACAAAATAAAGCCCGGTGACGGCGTAGTTCGAGGGCGGGACGGGCGGCTTTTCTATGATGCTTTTGACCGTGCCGCTGCTGTCAAAATCCACCACGCCATAGCGCTCGGGGTCAGAGACGCGGTAGCCAAACACCGTGGCGCCGCTGGTGGTTTTACCCGCTTCTTTCAGCAGGTCCGGTAGCCCATGACCGAAGAAGATATTATCGCCCAGCACCATGGCCGCCGGGGCGCCCGCCAGAAACTCTTCTGCCAGAATAAAGGCCTGCGCCAGCCCATCGGGGCTGGGCTGCACCTTGTAGTGCAGCGAGATGCCCCATTGGCTGCCATCGCCCAGCGTGCGGATGAACTGCTCTTGATCGTGGGGCGTGGTGATGATCATGATCTTGCGGATGCCCGCCAGCATCAGCACGGTTAAGGGATAATACACCATCGGTTTGTCATAAATCGGCAGCAGCTGTTTCGACACACCCATGGTGATTGGGTAAAGCCGCGTGCCCGAACCTCCGGCCAGAACAATGCCTTTGCGCTGTGTCATGTGGGTACCCCTAACTCTGTTAAACATTCCTTCAGCCCTGCGTGCCAATCTGGGCGCGGCAAACCAAAAACGGAGGTGGTGGTGTTGCATTCTAACCGGCTGTTCAGCGGGCGGGCGGCGGGCGTGGGATAGGCGCTGGTGGGAATGGCCTGCACACGGGTGGGCCGGCCCGTTAGGCTGAATATCGCGCGGGCAAAGCTGCACCAGCTGGCATCGGGCGCGCCGCTAAAATGATAGGTGCCGGTTTTTTCCGGCGCATCCTGCAGCTGTTGGGCGATGGCCAGGCAGGCGGCGGCAATGGCGCGCGCGGGCGTGGGGCCGCCGATTTGGTCATCGACCACGCTGATCTGGTCGCGGGTATCGGACAGGCGCAGCATGGTTTTGACAAAGTTCGTGCCATGAGCGGAAAACACCCAAGAGGTGCGCAAAATGGCGTGGGCACAGCCGCTGGCGCGAATGCCCTCTTCGCCCGCCCATTTGCTGCGGCCATAGGCATTGGCGGGCAGTGTGATATCACCGGGCGCCCAAGGGTGGTGGCCGGTGCCGGGAAACACATAATCGGTGGAGATATGCACCAAGGGAATATTCAGCGTCGCACAGGCCAGAGCCATTTCCGCAGGCGCTGTGCCATTGATGGCGGTGGCCAAAGCTTCTTCCTCTTCTGCGCGGTCAACGGCCGTGTAGGCGGCGGCATTGATCACCGCGCGGGGGCGGTGGGCGTGGATGGCCGCCGCGCAGGCGCCAGACTGCGCCAGATCGGCCGCATCGCGCCCCAAGGCCAGCAGATCCAGCGCCTGAACTGCCGCCAAATGCTGCAGCTCGCGCGCCACCTGGCCCGTGCGGCCAAAAACCAACAAATCGCTCATGGCGCGGCCCTGCCCAGCCGCTGGCCCACGCCGTGGCGCGCCAGCAGCGGGCGCCACCATGCGTCGTTCTCGAGATACCAGCGCACGGTGCGTTCCAACCCCTCTTCCACCGTCACGCTGGGGCGCCAGCCCAGCTCGCGGCGAATGCGCGTGGGGTCGATGGCATAGCGCGCGTCATGGCCGGGGCGATCGGTGACGAAGGTAATCAAATCGGCATAAGCGCCAGTGTCGCGCGGGCGCAACCGGTCGAGGATAGCGCAGATCGTTTGCACCAGCTGCAGGTTTGTGCGCTCGTTCTCGCCACCGATGTTATAGCTGTGCCCCAGCGCGCCCTTGGTGGCCACCAACAGCAGCGCATCGGCGTGATCTTCGACGTAAAGCCAATCGCGGATATTGCTGCCATCGCCGTAAATCGGCAGGGTCCGCCCCGCCAGCGCGTTCAGAATAACCACCGGGATCAGCTTTTCTGGAAAGTGGTAGGGCCCGTAATTATTGGAACAATTGCTCAGCACCACGGGCAAGCCATAGGTCTCATGCCAGGCGCGCACCAGATGGTCTGACGCGGCTTTCGAGGCGGAATAGGGGCTGCGCGGGTCGTATGCCGTAGCCTCGGTGAACTGCACGCCCGGGTCTGCGGGCAGAGAGCCAAAAACCTCGTCCGTCGAGATGTGATGAAAGCGAAACCCATCGGGCCGCCCCGCCGCCTGCCAATATTTGCGCGCCGCCTCCAGCATGTTGAACGTGCCGGTGATATTGGTGTCGATAAAATCGGCGGGCCCATCGATGGAGCGGTCGACATGGGATTCGGCCGCCAGATGCAGCACGATATCGGGCCGGTGCGTGGCAAAGGCCGCATCCAGCGCCGCGCGGTCGCGGATATCGGCCTGCACAAAGGCGTAAAGCGGGCTATCCGCCACCGGCGCCACATTGGCCAGATTGGCGGCATAGGTCAGCGCATCCAGGTTTACCACCTGATGCCCGCGCGCCACCGCCAGCCGCACCACGGCCGAGCCGATAAACCCCGCCCCACCTGTGACCAGTAGCTTCATCTCTTATCCCTCAAAGGTGAATGGGCTGTTTAAGCCAGCCAGCAGCGGGGCGGCCGCGTCTTTCTCGCTTAGCACCGGCGCGCCTGTGAGGGGCCATTTGATGCCAATATCCGGGTCATCCCAGCGCAGCGCGCCCTCGGTTTCCGGGGCGTAATAATCGCTACATTTGTAGATAATCTCGCTGTCGGGCTCGAGCGTGGCAAAGCCATGGGCAAAGCCCACCGGGATATAAAGCTGCGCGCCGTTTTCCGCGCTTAAGGTATAGCCTGCCCAGCGGCCATAAGTTGGGCTGCCCCGCCGAATATCGACGGCTATATCAAAAATCGCGCCCCGACCACAGCGTACCAGCTTGGCCTGCGCGTGCGGAGGTGCCTGAAAATGCAAGCCCCGCACCGTGCCCACCTTGGCCGAGAGGGAATGGTTGTCCTGAACAAATTCAGGATCCACGCCCGCACCAACATAAGCACGGCGGCTAAAGGTTTCCGCAAAAAATCCACGCGTGTCTCCGAACCGTTTTGGGTGGATGAGCAAGACGCCCGCGAGTTTGGTATGTTCGACCTGCAAGTGCCCGTCTCCCTTTAAGGTTTCCAGTTTCTTTGCGATCTGCTTTTTGGCTCATTGCGAAGCCGCGCCTAGACCACGTTACCTCTGTGAGCGCATCGATTGTTTTCGCTCATCTGAATCACGAACGGATACCCTTCATGAGTCCACGATTCCGCAATTCGGCAAGTGATTGATCGTAATTGTTTCGTGCCGGCCCTTGTTCTGCAACCCAGGCGGCAAAGCGCTTGATCCCCTCGGCGAAGGGAACTTGCGGCTGGTATCCAAGGCGATCGCTGATATGGCTGAGATCTGCGAAGTTATGGCGAATGTCTCCAAGGCGAAACTCTCCGGACACCCGGTAGACTGCCCCTGCGCCGAGGTGCTTGCTCAGGTGGTCCACCACCTCTAGGACCGTGGTGGCGCACCCCGAGCCAACATTGAACACATCGCCCGCAGCGTTCTGATGTTCGATAGCCAGAACGGTTGCCGCTACGACATCGTTGATGAACACGAAATCCCGGCTCTCGAGACCGTCCTCAAACACGTTGATCTCCCTGCCCTGCAGAATCAGGTTGGAAAAGATCGAAAGGATCCCGGTGTATGGATTGGACAGGGACTGGCCGGGCCCGTAGACATTCTGATAGCGCAGTGCCACCGGCTCGATCCCCAGAAGTGGCGCCACAGTCATCACCATCTGCTCCTGAACCTGCTTGGTGATGCCATAGACCGAACTTGGCTGAATCTTCGAGTTTTCGTCCGTCGCGCAAAGCTCGTAATCCTCACCGGTCCGCAGGTCGATCGGGTTGAAACGGCCCGCCTTACAATCGGCCTCACGCCGCTGACGGGGATAGACGAAAGCGCCGCTGCTGTCGCGATACCGCCCTTCGCCATAGATCGAGCGCGAAGAGGCAACAACCATGCGTTTGACCGTATGGGGAACGCTGGCGAGGATATCCAGCATCAGCGTCGTACCGCCGATATTGACATCAGAGTAATGGTGCACGTTGTACATCGACTGCCCGGTGCCCGTTTCGGCCGCGAAATGAACGACGACATCGGCCGATTTCAGCAGGTCGGTCATGATCGCCTTGTCGGTCACCGACCCCTTGACGAGGCGCGCCACACCCGTGAGCGAGCGCACCAGCGACGAGGTCTGGGGATCGGCGCCGTGGATCTGTTCCGACAGCGTATCTAGCGCTATGATCTCATAGCCTTTCGCGTTCAAGGATCGAGCCAGGTTCGACCCGATGAAGCCGGCGCCGCCGGTGATCAGAACTGTTGTCATTGTCATCTCGCTTTCGTTCTTGTTGCTGAGCTGTCGTCTAGCAGGTCGGCAATAAATTCATCCATCGTCCGGATTGTCTGCCGGGTGTCGCCCCGGGCAAGTCCGGCGATGAGGTCGGGGAGGCGCCCGGGATCACCGTCAAGCGGGAATATCACCACATCGCCATCGCCGAAAACGCCTGCACGGGCCGCATGCGGGTTGTTCGTTATGACCGGCACCCCCATGCTGAGCGCCTCGAAACAACGCACGGTTATCCCGCTTTGTAGCGGGTGAGCGTAGTCGAGCGTGGCTTTCGAATTTGCGATTGCATCCATCGCCTGTTCATAGCCCAGCGCCTTGTGGGAAATGTGACGCCTGAGCCGCCAGGCCGCAAGCGGTGCGCGTAAGGCATGCGGTATATATGTGAAGAGGCTGCCGGCATACAGGAACACGAACACGGGCCGTCCCTTGAGCGATCTCAAGGCCCGATCAACGTAGTGCAGGCGTTGGGAATGAACCCGCATCACGACTGAAAGGTCGTAGGCCGGGCTGTCCGACTGCTGCGTCGACGTCACCCCCGAAAACAAGTGTACGAGCGGAAGTCCGTGACGTTCAGAATCGACAATGTCGAACGTGGCAAACTTGTCGGTTGCGTCCTTCCAGTCGAGCGGCGATGGGCTGTAGTCGAAACTGTCCCACGTGTAGGCCACGACGCGGTCGGCATGCGCCTTCAGCAGCGCGATCGACGCCGCGCCCATCCCTCTGCCCTTCACAATCAACACGACATCGTAGCGCGGCTTTTTCGCGAGGTAACGGCGCAGCGCTACCAATGTGGTGCGGCGTATGAGCGGCAACATCGTGTTCGCGAGGATCTTGCCAAGCGTATTGGCCGGAAACTCTTCGTTGACCATGTCGACCACGAAGCCCTGAGCCTCGAGTCCGGCCTGCAGCCTTTCATGGAATGTATAAAAGGTGAGAGGCGCTATCAGCAGGCAGCGCGGCGGCGTCGAACTAGTCACTTTGCTTCTCTCGGTTCGTCAAGCAGGAGTATACGCCGGGTGAAGGCTTGGACTCCGTAGTCTTCGAACTGCGCGTCTTTGTCGACGAGCGGGGTATCAAGAAACTCCGCAACGCCCGAAAAATCGAGATCGTCGAATATCAGAAACCGGTCGCTGCCAAAGAACCCCTCGTCGCGGACCCCGGCATTGTTCGTGATAATTTTCTTTCCGCAGCACAGATTTTCGATGGTGCGCATTGTGTGGCCCGACTGCTGATGGTTGGCAAAGTCAAACACCGCCGCCGACTGCTCGATCATGTCGTGGAAGTGGCCCGGGTCGATCGAGCGGAAGCTGACCCCACGCGGGATGCCTACTTCCGCGAGCAGCCGAAGATAGACCATCGGTCTGATTTTAAGGAAGTAATCGAAGCCGATCCCGTTGGCACGACAATAGGTGTCGAACGCGAGGACTGCGTGATAGCGTTGGAGGTTGACGACTGTGCCGACACAATACACTTGGCGCGGCCGGGCTCGATTGCGGGTAAGCTCCTGCATCTCGCGGGAGCAGAAAAGAGGCAGGTAGTCATATCCTTCGGTTTCGGCATCGGTGCGGTCGAATGTGTAGATTCTGTCGAAGTATTGCGCTTGCGGGCGGAAGTCGTGGGTGGTCAGGGAATCCCAGTTATAGAGAACGAAAGGCACACCCGGCTGGCTCTCACGCAGCTCGGCTAGGAGCTGGGGCTCGACGTGGTGAGCTTGAAGAAAAACCACTCGATCATATTTCTGTTTTCGGGCCTCCGCCACAGCTTGGGCATGGTGTCGCTTTAGAAACGCCGCGTAGCGGCTTGGCGAGATAGTTCCAACAACCTTGTGCCAAAATCTGCGGGGCCTGATATCGACATCGGTCACGTCGGCCCCGAGACGCGTCATCTCTTCGGTGATGGCTTTTGTGTACCCGTAGTAGTTGAAACCGATAAAAAGAACTTTCACTATTCAGGCTCCGTTGTTCGAAAGGTCGAGGGAGGGCCGGCAGCAGGGCCCACAATCCGGGGGGACGTCCGCCGCATACTACGTCGGCCGTTTCTGGCTAGAAGAGCGCCGCCGGGGTTCGTGATCGGGCCAGAAACGAGTCGAGCCGGAGACCACAAAGAGAAACACAAATGGGCTAAAGAAAAGCGCCTGCGTCGACAAAGATCCTATCAGGACCAGAAAAAATAGTGTTCTGTGCCGCACCAAAAGTCGCTGGCGGTAGGTGAGGAACAGAAGTACAGCGGCCCAGAACCAACCCGTAGAATAGAGCAACTTCACAACCCCATTCGTTTGACCGCGATCGGTTATGACGATGTCGGTATCGACATTGAAAACATTTCCTGCCGCCATGTTCTGGTAGGTCTTGTTGTTGAAGCCGATTCCGAACGGATAGTCCAGCGCCACACTTAACCCATTCCGTGTGTCGAAGCTCCGAGCGAGAAACGATCCCTGCTGGCTGCCGGAAACCTTGTCGGCGGTCAAGCTCGAGGCGAAAAGTGCATAGCACAAAATCACCGGAAAGACGAAAACCAGCATTGTCACTTTCTTGCGCATCGGCAAGTCGTTAAACACGGCGAAATAGGCGATCTGTAGACCGGCAATAACGATGCCGGTGGTCGACAAAGTCAACAACACGCCGACAATCGCAGGCACTGCCCATTTCCTGCGGTCATAGAACAAGAAATAGTGCAGTGCGATATTCAGATACAGTTGATAGACCCCCGGCTCCCAGAACAGACTTTGACTGCGGTGAATGCCGAAGTATTGGTCGCTCATGCCGAAGAATATGTACAATAACTGATAGGATCTGATATCGGGCACCGACGAAAAGAAAGAGAATGCGGTGCTTACAAGTACCCAGTTCACAAAGCCGTGGAGCAGCAGAAAAAGAAATACTGCGCTGAAGGTGCGTCCAAAGTCAGGCTTGCGCAGGATCAGGTAGTTCAATGTCAACAACGCACTGCCGATCATGTTGAAATGGATCATTACGTATCGCACGTCGCCAAAGGTTGGGATGATTGCCAATACGTAGATCAAGTAGATGAAAAACAACAGTAATGCCGGGCGTAGACGCGCAGACAGCTGCCATCTTACACGGCTGAGCATGAGCAACTGTAGGAGGGCAGTCGCAGCTGTCAGAACATATATGTCATAGTACTGCACCCCGCCGCTGTTCAGAATCTGCAATAGTAGAGTCGTAAAAAGGAGCCAGTCGATGCGGCTCCGACGGCTGCCCTCTGGAGCCAGCAAACGCGCGTCTGCGTAATCAGGGATCAGGCTTTCAGCCATTGTCCGGACTCTCGGCAAAGCTACCGTCGGCCGCGCATTTTCGCCAACAGCGGGCTTCGGGGTCGTAGCGTTTGACGATCCGCGCTGGGGATCCGACGGCCATGCAAAGGTCGGGAATGTCGTTGCGCACCAATGCCGAGGCGCCGATCACGCAATTACGCCCGATCCGCGCGCCTATTATTTTGGCGCCGTGGCCAATCCAAGTGCCGCTACCGATCGAGACCTCCCCCAATTGCACCACAGGTTGGTCGTAGATCGGCACCTCTGGGTTATCGAAGGAATGCGTGTTGTCCGCGATATAGACATTGGGTCCGGTCAGCACACTAGGCCCAATGTGAATCCGGCGGGTGGCGTGGATGTGGTTGAAACGGCCCAAGCGGCAACCGTCGCTGATCGTCAACGACACAGGCTCAGCGTCGTGCAAAGATCGAGCCGCGAGGTAGGCATGACTGTCGACCACGACATCACGGCCGATCGAGATGTTTTCCGGGCCAGCGATACCGTCCGGCTGCAATACATATGCGTTCGCACCAAAGGCTGCGAAACTGCGGGCGAAAAACAACCTGAAGAGACGCGTGAGAAACGCGTTGCGTAGCCAGTATGGAACCATCAAAAAGCGACCTCTGGAATCCCGGCTCATTTCGCCTCCCACTGCGCCTTGAAGCCAGCGATTGTCTCGTCCGTGTAGAAATGCCGCATGAGGGGCGTATCGTAGACTTTTGCCAACTCGGCTTCTGGCAACAGATAAACCGACTTCAAGGCAGCATAGAATTCAGCCTCGGGCTTGGCGCTGCTTTCGTTGAAACGGAATTGCTGGTCGACATCGACGCCAAGAAAACGCGACAATGCTTCGTCGAAGACCACGTTCAGGCTTTCGAGAGTCACCAACAGCAATTGCCGGGAGTCGTCGATCCGGTGAATCGCGTAACCGCGGGATCTGTCGAAAGGGAACGACAGGATGTCGCGCCCGATGTGTTCGGAAAACTCTGTGTGGAACCAGAGCTCGCCAAATCCGTGGCCCTCGGAGCGAAGCTTTGTGACCACGGCGTCCATTGGCAGGCCGTTTATGTCGATCTCGTTGGCGTGGTGATTTTGAATAACATTGGATAGGTCGCGCGCGATTGGATCTCTAACCATGCAGATATAGAGGGTCGTCTGGCTCGGCTTTTTCAAGGCCGTCAGGGCGCGGCGTCCCGAGCGGACCTCGCGTGCGAACGCCGTTCCGGGCAGGCGCCGGTCGAGCCATTCGCCGGACATGAAATGGACGTGAAAAATGTGTCGAAACGGGAACGATCTCAGCAGCGAATGGTAGATCGAAGACGACCCGACTTTTCCGAGGGTGTAGATGACGACGGTCTTGCCCCTGAGCGCGCGGTGACGGCGCATGGTGGTGCGTGGACGGGCCAGCGCCAGAAGGCGGAAGCGCACCCGCACCCACAGCTTGCTTGCCAGGTCCCTGATCCTGCCAGGGCGCATCAGGTCGCTCACAAGGCTATGCGGGCGGCGCACCGCTGTGGTTGATCCATGGATGTTGGTCATCTGAACCTCGTTACGAATTTCTCTGGGTCATCGAACAAGTCCACCCGGTCGCGCAGGGTCGCCTCATTCCAGTCCCACCAGGCGATCTGCTGGAGCGCCTCGGCAATCTCCGGCGTGAAACGCGGCTTGACCAGCTTGGCCGGTGATCCGCCGACGATGGTATAAGGGGCCACGTCCCTGGTGACCACCGAATTGGCTGCAACGACGGCGCCGTCGCCGATTGTTACCCCGCGCATGATCACGCTGTTGATCCCGATCCAAACATCGTTTCCGATCACAGGCGGAGGCTTTTGCTGCAGATGTTTGGGCTTGTCCGTGAGGTGGCCATAGGCGGGCGAAAGTGAGAACGGATGCGTCGATACCCGGGAAATGTCGTGATTTCCCACACCGATCACGGTTTGGCGCGCGATCGAGCAAAACCGTCCGAATCGGCCGCTTTCGACATAGCTGCGCGGTCCGCTCAAGTAGGAATAGGCCCCCAGTTCGACCTCGCCGCCGACCTCGACACCGCGGCGAACGATCGCGCGGTAGCCAATGGTTGCGCGTGGCGAAACATGGGCCGATTGAACGAAATGGCCGTGGCGCAGGTTGCGGGTTTGCCAGAGCGCAAAGCGCACGCCTGTCCTCGCAATATCACGGATCTGGGACGTGACAGACATTCAGGCGGGTGCTCCTATTTACATTACTTCGGATAGCGATCTGGCCCGCAGGTGAAGCGCAACAGCCAATGCCACCAGCGCCGCTGCCCCGCGCGCAATGATCAGACTTTCAAGTGAGAATGCGTCAAACGATATCAGCAGGGCGAGTGCGGCGGAATAGGTCGCGAAAAACACCCCCGAAGAGGCGATGAAAGCGCCAGTTCGCTTGGTGGCGAGAAACACCAGTGACGCGGTGTCACGCAGCACAAAGAGGATCATCGCGGGAAAGGCGAGAAAGACCAGACCGGCTTCGGCGCTGAACCGGGGCAACGCGATCTGCAGCAGCCACGGCATGGCAAAAAAGGTGAGCAATCCCGCGACCACGCAAAACGCCAGCAGGTCACGCAGATGCCGGCGGGCGTGGTCATTGAACGCGCTGGAGGAGTCCGAATACAGGGCGCGCAGGGCAGGGGGGAAATGCAGGTTCAGGATCGACGCCGGCAGCAACACGAAAAAGTTCATATACATGATCACGAGGTAAAACCGGCCGAGCGCGGCTTCCCCGAGGCCGAAGACGATGGCCCAACGCTCCAGTTGGTAACTCAGCAGCAGGAAAACCGAGCCGAGAAACATCGGCGAGCCTACTCGCAGCAGGTCGCGCACGTTGCCCGGGTCGAACCGGAGAGAGGCCAGCCGCAGCCACGCGGTGCTGGCAAGCGCACCAACAACGATCAGAAGCGGTTGTGACAGGACCGCGAGCAGGGCAAAGGTGAGCCCGTAGGGCGCCGAAAAGATGCCGAGCGTCAGCGAAATGAGCACCGCCGCAAGGCCGATGGTATTGGCCCGATCAAGCTGGCCATGGGCGACAAGCGAGTTGTTGAGAAAGGTCGAGCCCAGGGTCGCGGCACCGGAAATGCCGCCAAGCAGCAGGGTCACGGGCGCGACCACGGCCGGGCGGAACCCGGCGAACCCCAAGCCCACACCGGCGGCGACCAGAAGGGCCAGAAAGATGAAGCTCGTCCATACCAAGTCGACCACCCGACGATCCTTTTCGGCGTCTTTCTCGGCCATGGTGATATAGGCGCCATTCAACAGCCCGATCTGGACGAAGCCGATCAGCATAACCAGGGTCTGCATCAGGCTGACTTGAGCCAGATCCTCGATCCCGAGCGTGCGCATGAACAGCACGTTGCGCGCGAAAGCGATCAGGCTGATCGTGGTGTTCAGAATGACATAGCGATACCTTAACCAGCGCATGCGCGCCCCTTGCCCGGACCGAGATCCGCGACGGTGGCGAGAAGGTTGATCGCCACCCGCTCGGCATTTTCATCGAGATCGATGCCGTATTTCTCGGCCCGCCCGGCGAAATAATCCGTCAGACCGGGATGAAGCGCGTCCAGATAGGCAGTTAGGTAGGGGTAGAGGTCGTCGTCGGGCAGCGCATCCTCTTTGCGCCGAGCATAAAGGGCGGCGCGAAGATAGCGCATGTGGCGCAGGTAGGTTACGCGCGGGCCGGGCGAATAGAAGGTCTTGCCAAAGGTATAGACCTGCTTGCCTAGCAGCAGTGCTTCGAACCCGGCCGTTCCGGTCAGGGTTATCACGCCTGCGGCATGGCGGATAACCTCGCGCCCCGAGATCCGCGCGTCGATCAGGCGGATATTGGGCACGGACTTGAGCTTTGCGTAATCGGCTGCGTTGCGATAGCCGATATCGTGCGGATGATCCTTGACGTAGAGCCATGTGCCCGGCGGCAATTGCCCGGCGATGTTCTGGATCAGCTTGACCTGATTTTCGTAGATCCCATGGGCATGGTAGAGGACCACCGCTTCCGGCTCCAGGTGCAGGGGGTAGAAGAAAAACCGCTCGCTCGGGTCGATTGTGTCGAACGCGATCCGCCGGTAGGCCACCAGGTTGCGCAGCTTGTCCAAGCCCAGGTTCTGGCTAAAGCGCCAATGGTCGATATTGTCGAGGACCCGATCGTGGCGCGCCCGCTTTCGCCGGTTGACAACGGCGTGTTTTGCCATCGACCCAACCAGCCGCATGGGCGAAGGTTTGCTTCCCAGCACGCCGCTCAGGAACACCTCGTAGCTGGTGCGGAACTCGGTCAGAAAGGCATCGCAGGCGACCGGGTCTACGGCGCGGGTTCCGGCTTCGATCTCGGCCAAATTTCGCGTGATCTCGGGGCAGGTGAAGTCGTAACCGGTCATGGTGAGGTGGTTCAACGTGCCTGTGCGCCCGGTCGCCATGATGTTGTAAAGATAGGCTCCTCCGCGCTTGGCCAGGATCAGCGCCGGGAGGAAGTTGAACATCAGGGTGCAGGGCTCGTGCAGCAGAAAATCGATGCCCTCGTCTTCGATGAACCGGGTCCAGAACACGTAGTATGTGGCGGTGAGGTGCAGTGCGTCGGCGTAGTCGAGCAGGGCGAAGCCGCGGTCGCTCTGGATAGCCGAGTTGAGCGAAAACGCGCCGTCGGTCTGCTCGATTATGAGAGCGTCGATCTCCTCGAGCAGCGCCGGGCTTAGCTCGATCTGATCGTGGAGCGCACGGATCTCGTCCTTGAACACCACCACCGGATCGCTGACCCCAAGGCTGGCGAGACGGTCTTTTTCCTCGGCCCCGTAGGCCATGTGAAACACGTCGAGATCGCGTGACAGCGGCGCGGCGAGGCCGGAGAACAGCAGCGCGAGATCCATCCGGTGAAACAGAAGGATGCGGCGGCGAGGGTGGGGGACTGTCAAAGCGTGTGCTCTCCGGTGCGGGCGGCAATGAGCGCCTCGGCGCGGGCGAAGTCCTCGAGCGTGTCGATATCGACGGCGTGTTCGCGTGCCAAGTCGTAGCCAATGGTGCTGCCCGTCACCAGTTGGCCGGTCTTGGCAAAATCCGCCACCCGGCGCAGATAAATCGCCCCATTCAGGACATAAGCGTTGGGCAAGTCCTGGCGGCGCATTCCGCCGGACCAAGGTGGCAGCAGCCGCTCAAGTATGTCATCGGTCAGCCGATGCCAGGCTACCGATTGCGTCACCGCCCCGCCAAAGACGGTTGCGATCGAGTTGCGAAACCCCTCGAGGAAGGCGCGCAGGTCGTCCCGGGTATAGCCTTCGGCACCGCGTGCGCCTGCGGGCAGAGCCAGCGCGCGGGTGATGTCGGGCGAGAACAGCTCGTCCCCTTCCATCACCATAAAGCGATAGCTGCCCGGCTCGGCCTGCGACATGATGCAGAACAGGTAGGACCCGCCCCGCTCAGCCATGAAGTTGAACAGCAGCGACACGGTTTCATGCAGGAGGTGGTTGATCTGGTGTTTCTCCACGAAGTCCTGCCAGAAGGCGAGATAGGCATCGGCCAGCCGCAGGCAGTCCGTGTAGGCAATGCCCTGCATCGCCCGGTCGCTCTGGATGTCGGAATTCAGGCCAAATGCGCCCTGCGTGGCGGCGACGATCCAAAGCTCGATCTCGGCCAGCCGCGCGGCATCGGGCGGCATATCCTTCAGGAAGGCGGGCAGCAACTGCTTGAACACCGGCACGTCGGCGATGCCCATGGCGGCCAGTTTTTCCGCCTCCGGCGCGTCATAGGCGAGGTGCAGGCAGAGGATGTCCTCCGGCATGACCTGCGACACCGGGCCGCAGAGGTCGGTCAGTTCCATCCGGTCGAGAAAGCACAGCGTCTTCATGCGACGGTCTCCGGGATGCGCCCGCCCCAGGCCGCCAGCTGCCGTTCGATGGCTTCGAAATCCGCGGGCGTGTCGATGTCGGGCGAGCGCTCCACCGGCATCTCGAAGCCGAGGCTGTCGGCAAACAGGAACCGCCGTTCCAGCCGGAATCGTGCCACGTCGACGAAGTAGAAGGCCCCGTTCAGCAATAGTGCCTTGGGCAGGTCCTGGCGGCGCGTACCGTTCGGTGGCTCGGGCAGAAGCCGTTCCAGCTGCCCGGCAGCCCCACGCCCGTACATTAGCCAGGGCGACTCTGCGGCTTCGCAGGCCGAGACACAGCCGCCCGCGTCGGGCACGCCCTGCCACAGGGCAAAGCCGGCATCGAGATCGGCACCGGTGCGGAACGGCGAGGTCGGCTGCAACAGCACCGCCCGTTCGAACCCCGGCACGGCGTCCAGCGCATGTATCATCACGTCGACCGAGGTCGCCGTGTCCGAGGCCAGCGCGGCTGGGCGCATGAAGGGCACCTCGGCTCCGGCGTCGCGCGCGGCCTGAGCGATTTCCTCATCGTCGGTCGAGACCACCACCCGCGCCACGCATTGCGCTTCCAGGGCGGCGCGCACCGTCCAGGCGATCAGCGGCCGCCCGCCCAGCGGGCGCACGTTCTTGCGCGGCACGCCCTTGGAGCCGCCACGCGCGGTGATCACCGCCAGAACGCCCGTCATTTCCCGAACACCGTCTCGTATTCGGCGCGGGCGCGGTCCAGATCCTCGATCCGCCCGATGTCCATCCAGTATTCCCGCACCGGGAAGACCGACACCTTGTGGCCCGCGTCCTTTATCCGGTCGATCAGGTCGGGCATGTCCAGCGGCTCGCCGTAGCGAGTATGCTCGAAAGCCAGCGGCGAGAGCGCGTAGATGCCTGCGTTCACCAGGTGATTGTGCACCGGCTTCTCCTCCATCGACACCAGCGTGGTACCGTCGGTGTTCAGCACGCCGTAGGGCACCTGCATGTTGAATTCGCGCGCGCAGATGGTCACCGCCGAACCGGTTTCGGCATGGAAATCCATCATCGCGCCAAAGGAGGTTGTCGTCAGGATGTCCCCGTTCATCACCACGAAGGGCGCGTCCGGCCACCGCTCCAGCAGTGACAGCGCGCCGCCGGTGCCCATGCGTCTGGTCTCTTCGACATAGTCGATCTCGACCCCCAAGGCGGACCCGTCGCCGAAATGGTCGCGGATCACGTGGCCGAGGTAGTTCAGGGACAGGGTGAAGCGGCTGAAGCCCTGATCCTGGAACCGCGTGACGATGCGTTCCAGCAGGGGCTTGTCGCCCACCGGGATCATCGGCTTCGGCACGGTTTCGGTCAGCGGGCGCAGCCGCATCCCCAGGCCACCGGCCATTAGGATGACGCGGGTCGGGCGTGGCTCGACCCCGGTAAGCCCGTCGCGCAGCGCCAACCCCACCAGACGCCCGTCCGGGTCGACCACCGGGATGTGGTTCAGCCCGCGTTCCCGCATCAGCCGCTGTGCTGAGGCGGCAGAGGCCCCCTTGAGCAGCGTCGCGGGATTGCGGTGCATGACCTCGGAGACGGGCGCGTCCATCCCCAACCCCTTGAGCAACCCGCGCCGCACGTCGCCGTCGGTGACGGTGGCGATCAGCACGCCGCTGTCGTCCGTCACCAGGGCGATCTGGCGCGCGCCGCTGTCGATGACTTCCATGACCCGGCGCAGCGAGGCATCGGCGCTCACGGTTATCTTCTTCAGGTCGGTCATCATCTGAAAATCACCTCTTGTCCAATGCACGGTCCAGAGGACGCGCCGGATTGCCCACCACCGTCACCCCCGGCGCCACGTCCTTCGTCACCACGGCCCCCATGCCGACCACGGCTCCCGCGCCGATGGTCAACGGCTTATCCGGGGTGCCCTGCCGCATCACGGCCCCGGTGCCGATATAGGACCCGTCTCCGATGACGGTGTTCCCGTTGCACGCGACGTTCGGGGCGAATGTGACATAATCCCCGATGACGCAATCATGCGTGACATAGGAATTCAGGTTCAGGTGAAACCCCTTGCCGATGCGCACGTTCGAGGTGATCGTCGTATGCCCGCACAGAATGGCTCCCGCGCCAAGGTCCACCGTGTCGAGGACCTCTGCCGACCGGGCGCGGACCTGCAGCGGAACGGCCCCCTTCCCCTGTGCGATGTCGTCCAACTTGCTGCGCGTGGCCCCGTCGGCGATGGCGAGCGCGTATAGCCTGTCGCTGTCCCATCCGAAGAACTCCGCCTCGTCGATCACCTCGTGACCGTTGATCGCCGGACCCGCCGCGCGGTCGACAAAGACGACGCGGTCCCCGGAAGCCGCCTGTGCCCGGACCAGTGGCATGACCTCACGTGCGAACCCAGACGATCCGAAAACCCCCAGAAGCCGCGTCATGCCAAATCCCCCCGCGTGATCGACTGATCCTGCTCCACCGGTGACGTCAGTCGACGCCCGACGCAATCCCACAGATCCACCGGAGAAATGCCCGTGCCGGGACGTTTCACCGTCATGTCCGCGACGGTCAGTACGTGGCCTGCGGGCAGATCCAGCGTTGCCACGACGCTGCGCCGCACGACGGGACGGTTGCGCTGCTCCACCGGGCTGGGGCGCTTGATTCCGCTGCCCAGTGCCTTTTCCACCTGCCGGATGCCAAAGACCAGATCGCGCAGGGCCGCCGGTTCTATGGAGGCCGCGTGATCGGGGCCGTCCATGGTACGATCCAGCGTGAAGTGCTTCTCGATCATGGTCGCACCGCAGGCGACGGCGGCGATGGAAACCGCGTTGCCTTCGGTATGGTCTGAATAACCAACCTCGAGGTCAAAGGCCCTGCGCAACGTCTCCATCACCCGCAGGTTGCTGTCCTCGACCAAAGAGGGATACTCGGTCGTGCATTGCATCAGCGAGACGCGCGCGCGCAGCATCTCGAAGGCTTCGGGGACCAGCAGGGCCGCCGCGAAGGCATCCCGGCCCGCGCCGCTGTCATCGGCGTTCTGCATCCCGAAGGCGAGGATTCCTAGTGCGGTCTCGATCTCGGACAGGGTGGCCATGCCGGTGGAAAGGATCAGCTTCGCATCACTGCGCGCCGCCGCCAGCAGCAGGGGGGCATTGGTCACTTCGCCGGACCCCAGCTTGATGACCGACAGTTTCAGATCGTCGGCCAGAAAGCGCAGGCTGTCCACTTCGCCCGCGGTGGACAAAAAGGTGATGCCCTTTTCGGTACAGCGCGCGATCAGCGCGTGATGCGCCTCCTCAGACAGTTGCAGGCGGGTCAGCATGGCCAGCTGGGATTCCGCGCCGTCGGTGGTGCGCTTCTGGTAGTCGGCCTTGATCGCACTCGCCGCCGCCAGCTTGGCCGCGTTGAAGGTCTGGAACTTCACCATGTCCGCGCCGGCTTCGGCGGCGGCATCGATCAGGCGGATCGCGGTATCGAGGTCGCCGTTATGGTTCACCCCGGCCTCGGCAATGATGAGCGTGCGGTTTGGAGTCTGGGACTCAGGCATGGGTTAAGTCCTCGAAGGATTTGCGGATGAGCGCCGCCGGGTCCTGCACGGCGGCGAGATGCGCCACGATACGCGGCGCGGCCTGGCCGTCGCCATAGGAGTTCACCGTGCCGGACCAGTCACCGGCTAGCGCGGTGTCGATGGCGGCGCGGATGGCCCCGGCCTCGGGCGCGCAGTCGATCACCGAGGCCGCGCGCACCCGCCGCGCCTGCCGGTCGCCGATATTGACGGTGGGGATGCCGAAACTCGGCGCTTCGGCCAGCCCGCTCGACGAGTTGCCCAGCACCAGGTCGCAATGCGCCAGCGCCGAGAAGTAGCGCGCCGAGCCCAGCGAGGCATGGCAGACGGCATGCTCACGCCCTGCCACCCAGGCACGGATGATCTCGTCCAGTTCCGCCGCACCCGGATCGGCGTTCGACCCGGTAAAGATCAGCCCGGCCCGGGGCCAGGCGTCCAGCGCGTCGAGCATGGCCCGCGCCATGGCGGCATTGTCGGCGGACAGGGTCGCCGGGTGCAGCGTGATGACGAAATTGCGCGCCTGCGGCTCCAGCCCCACGCTGTCGAAGAAAGCCGCGCGGCCCATGCGCGGCACCGCCAGAACCTGGTCGATCCCCGGGCTGCCGGTGACGAAGACACGCGCCGGGGTCTCGCCCATCTGGCGGACGCGGGTCGCGGCCTCTTCGGTGGTGGTGAAATGCAGCGCCGACATCTTGGTCATGGCGTGGCGGATGGAATCGTCGAAGGCGCCCTCGGTCACGTCGCCACCGGCGATATGCGCCACCGGCACCTTGGACAGCAGCGCCGCCGTCACCGCGCCGAGGATTTCATACCGGTCGCCCAACACCAGCATCAGGTCGGGGCGGCTGTCGGCCAGAACGTCACCGACGCCCGCCACCGCCCGCCCGGTGGCGGCACAGAGAGCGGCATCGCCATCCCCCTCGGCCAGCCCCATGTCGACGCGATGCGCCACGGCGAACCCCGCCGCCTCGATCGCCGCGACCGAGGTGCTGCCCGCCATCAGGTGCTGTCCCGTTACCAGGATCTCCATCGCAAAGCGCGCGTCGTCCCGCAACAGCGCCAGCACCGGCTGGAGCAGCCCCCAGTCGGCGCGCGTACCCGAGACGGCCAGCACTTTCATGCCGCGGCCCCCTCACGTGCGCCCAGATAAGCCGACGACGGGATGTTCAGCACCCGCGCCTCGAGATCCTCGGCCTGAGACAGGTCGGCGCGCGGGTTCTGCGCATACATCGGCAGGCGGTGCATCAGGGTCCAGATCGGGCGGGTCATGATCCCGGCGTCGTTCAGGATCTGCAACAGGGGATCTCGGTCCTGCGCATGGGCGGAGTCCAGCACCAGCGTCACCAGCCAGTTGTTCGACGCCGACCCTTCGGGCGCGGTGAACAGCGTCGCGCCGTTCAGCCCGCGAAACGCCCTTGCATAGGCGTCGAACAGGCTCTGTTTCTGCGCAAGGCGCGTCTGCAACTGTTCCAGCTGTGCCACCCCCAGCGCCGCGTTCAGGTTCGGCATGCGGTAGTTGTAGCCCACCTCGTCATGCAGGAACGCCCATTTGTGCGGCAGCTTGGCGGTGGTGGTCAGGTGCTTGGACCGCTTCGCTAGTCCTTCGTCGTTGGTGACAATTGCGCCGCCGCCGCCAGTGGTGACGATCTTGTTGCCGTTGAAGCTGACCGCCGCCACGGTGCCGAGGCTGCCACAAAGCCGCCCCTTGTAGGTGCTGCCAAGGCTCTCGGCCGCATCCTCTACCACGACCATCGGCCAGTCGGCCACCACCGCGTCCAGCCCGTCCATGTCGACTGGGCAGCCGAAGACATGCATCGGTACGATCGCCGCGATGCGCCGCCCCGTCCGGCGGTTCCAGGTCTGACCGTCCCGCACCTCGGCCACCTGTTCCAGATGC
Source organism: Actibacterium sp. D185-2 (assembly GCF_054954595.1). Classification (NCBI taxonomy): domain Bacteria; kingdom Pseudomonadati; phylum Pseudomonadota; class Alphaproteobacteria; order Rhodobacterales; family Roseobacteraceae; genus Actibacterium; species Actibacterium sp. D185-2. The sequence goes on along the minus strand of NZ_JBPWNX010000021.1, from coordinate 14,594 downwards.
GCCCGCAGGCGCAGGGGGCAGATGCCCAGCGTGTCGTAGGCGCTGTCAACGAAATGCGACACCGCACCCAGATGGCTGGTGGCATTCGCCGTGGCGACGAAGGTCAGCGCGGGCACCAGCACCTCGTCGCCGGCTTGCACCCCCGCCACGATCAGCGCGATCTGCAACGCTGCGGTGCCATTGGCCACCACCACGCCGTATGTACAACCCGACAGCCGCGCCACCTCCGCCTCGAAGGCATCGACATAGGACCCTACTGAGGAGACCCAGCCGGTGTCGATGCAGTCGAGCAGCAACTCGCGCTCGCGGCCGTGGAACTCCGGCACATGCAGCGGCACGAAGGCTTCTTTCGTGCCGATTACGCCACGTATGCGCTGTACTAGCTCTTCTGATAGGTCTTCCGAGAAATCCATGTCACCTCCACGCCCGGATCAAACGCTCTGCGCTTGCATCAGACGTTGTATTGACCGGTCTTGTAGGCCGCGAGGTTGGTTGGGTCCTGAAACCATTCAGCGGTCTTGGCAATACCCTTGGCGAACCCGTCGCGGCCACCATGCTCCGGCGCCCAGCCAAACAGGCGACGCGCCTTGTCGACACCGGCGTATAGACGTTCCACCTCGCTGTCGGCGGGGCGAAAACGTTCCTCGTCGGACACAATCTCGATCTCGACGCCCATGACCTCCGCAATAAGCGCCACGGTGTCCTTGATGGAAATCTCGAAATCCGATCCGATATTAGTGGCCTCGCCGACGCAAGCGTCGCATTCCATCGCCTTGATGAAACCCTGCGCGGTGTCGTGCACGAATGTGAAGTCGCGCGTTGGGCTGAGCGCGCCCAGTTTGATCTTGCGCTCTCCGGCGGCGATCTGGCTGATGATCGTCGGGATTACTGCGCGGGCGGACTGGCGGGGCCCATAGGTGTTGAACGGGCGCAGTACCGCCACCGGCGTGCCGAAGCTCTTCTGGAAGGACAGCGCCAGCTGGTCCGCAGCCACCTTTGTGGCGGCGTAGGGCGACTGCCCATTGACCGGATGTTCCTCGGTGATTGGCACGAATTGAGCGGTGCCATAGGTTTCCGAGGTCGAGGTGGAGATCACCCGCTCGGTGCCCAGACGCCGCGCCGCCTGCAAGACGTTCAGCGTCCCGGTGACGTTGGTCGCCACGTAGCTGTCAGGCGAATGGTAGCTGAAGGGAATGGCAATCAGCGCCGCCAAGTGTAGCACCGCGTCGCAGCCTTCCATTGCGTTGGCCACGCCGTGCGGATCGCGGATGTCTCCCGCCACCACTTCGAAATTCCCTTTCACGTCCTCGGCTGGGCGGTCAAGCCAGCCCCAGGAGTTCAGCGAGTTGTACATCACAAAGGCGCGTGTCTCGTATCCCGAGCGGACTAGGCCCTCTGTCAGATGGGATCCGATGAACCCGTCAGCTCCCGTCACAAGAATTTTTTTGTAACTCATCTTTTCAAACCTCTCCCTCGGGCTTTCCGGCAAGCTTGAGTCGGCAAACAGCACAGGAAACGTCGTTCACCGATTGGGAGCACCCAGCCCCTAATATCGCGTGACTATTCGGCGCGCTTCAAAGCGGCGCCTTCATCGACTTCGACGTCGCGTTGAAGCTCTTCGATTTCAGACTTGAGAGCCTCATATTCTGCCAGCTTACGTTTGAGAAACCTGGCCGTGATTGCTGATTTCTCTTTGATCCCTTTAGGGGTCAAAACATAAGCATACCGCCGCTTGTCTTCAGCCGCCGTGAAATTCCCTAACTTCACCAGCCCCTTTTCAATCAGGGCATTCAGTACATAATGCATGCCTCCAACGCTGACCCCGACCGCCGCTGCTAGTTCACGCTGTGACATTTCAGGATTTTCGTGCAGAAGGCGAAGCACGCGAAAACGCGTATCCTCTTGAAGCTTGGTTCGCTTACTGGTCAATTTGGGATTTTCTCAGGCTACCGCACAAGGACTGCCTGTGGGAGCCTTGTGTCGGACAGTTTGACAAAGTTCGAAAACTCTTCATTGTTCAGCTTCGAGCGATACCAAATGCTGCGCGAGCAAACAAGTCGGCAAATGACATATTGGGTGTTTTTTTAGTAGGCAGGGTTCAAAGCGCTTCTCGTGATGAGCCACCGGGCACCATGGTCGTAAACAGCGCGTAGCGACGGTCGTCTACAGGGCCTACTCGGGCTGCGCAGCCGCGCGGAACCTACAAGTTCAGTTCATAACTGAACGATCGGGCCGCCTCAAGGCTGAGCGGCGGCCTGACCCACATCTCAACCGAAAACATGGCCCAAAATGCGACCTGCTGACCGACCGGTCGACGCGACCGCCGGCTCCAGCGCCCACAAGGATGTTATGGTGTGCTTGGGCACGGATGCCTCAATGGTTTGGGCTTTGCGCCACCGTATTCGTGTCGTCCCGACTGCCGCCATCCATTTGAGAAGCAAGCTCTCCATCTGCACCGGTTGCTGGCGTTCCTTCCTGCTCAGCCTGTTCGACAGCCTCTTCCATGCTGACCGTATTCAGCACCAACTCGAACTGCTCGAGGATCTCGGACGCATGCCGCGCCACATAGGACCGGACGGCCTCGTTCTCCATCAGTTTTTTCAGGTAACCCTTGGCGACCACCAAGTTCAGCAGCTCGGACCCGTAGTTTTCCTCGGCATGCTTGTACTTTTCTTGCACCTGGCTCATCTCGCGCTCGAGCTTGACGATCTGTTCCAGCGGATCGCCCTTGGGCTGTTCCGGCTGCGGCGGCTTGTAATCGGTGCGCTGTTCTGGCGGCGTGGCTTTCAGCAGGGCGTCCGCATGGGCGGCGGTGATCGTGTTCGCGGCAATCATCAGCTCGACCGCCTCGATCTGCCGCGCGGCCTTCATCTTGCGCAGATGCCGGGTCACATCCGGGGTGAACTGGTGGTCCTGCAGCAACTCCACCGCCTTGGGGCAGATGCCGTGCAGCAGGTTTATCCGGCTGTTGATGGTCGAGAGGTTGACGTTGAACGCCCGCGCGAGCCGTTCCTTGCTGACGCCTTTGTCGATTGCTCGGCGCAGCATGTAATGCTCCTGCACCGTCGAGAGGCGGTTTATCCGGTGGTTGTAGGTGTAGGTCTCAAAATCCTTGGCGATCAGGCAGGGCGCCGCGTCCTGACCCAGTTCCTTCAGCGCGAGCACCCGCAAATTACCATCGAGGAGAAGAAATCCCGCCGCTTCTGGATCTGGCTTGATCACCGACAGCGGCTCGATCAACCCGATTTCTCGGATCGAAGACACGATCTGCTTGAACTTGCGCGTGGTCATCACGCCATCCGGAACCTTTTTCGATGGCATGAGCTCTTCGAGCGGGATCTGGAAGGTCTCAAGATCAAAGCCGAGGGTCAGGTTCAACGGCGCCGTGGGATAGGGCGCGTCGCTGTCGTCTGTCTCGGGTTGAGGAAAGGCACCGGGGTAGAGCGGCTTCACAGCGCTGAGGTCATTCATGGGATCATCCTTTTCGGAGTTCAGGCGGTTTCAATGCGGTCGGCGAGGTATTTGGGCAGGCTGTCGAGCCCTTCGGCGCGCAGGAGCGTCACAAAGTGCTCATCGGCAAAGAGGCGTTTCAGCCCCTGGACCACCAGAAGCAGCTGCTGATGTGCGTGATCGGCTTTCAGCATCAGCTTGTGCTGCCGGGCGACCTCGCGCTGGTAGGTCTTGACCAGTGAATGCGCCGAGTTCGGCAGTTTCGGGCGATCGCCACCGGTTTTTGGGCCCTTTTCCCGACGCTTTTCGATCAGCCGCTTGGCATCCGTGATCTGGTGCCCTTTGAGCTGGCCAGTCTTGTAGGCCTCCTCCAGCATGTCTCCGAGGTTTTCATCATCGTGCTTGGCGCGGGCGATCTCGAGGGCGGTGGTGAGCGGAATGGTGCCATTTTGCACCGCCTCAATCAGGCGTTCCTCGCCCTTTTCCAGTAGGAAAACGATATCACGGACATATTTCTCCGACAAACCCGTGCGCGTGATGATGTCATCGATGGTGTAATCCCGCGCGAGCAAGAGCTCGATGTCGGCCAGGATCTCCAGTGGCCTGTGGCCCCGCCGCGCGATGTTTTCGGCGAGCGACATGATGAAGGCGTCTTCGTCGGTCACATTCACGACTAGCGCCGGGATGTGGGTTTCGCCTAAGAGGCGGAAGGCATTGAGCCGTCCCTCGCCGCAGACCAGAAGATAGGCGGACGCCCCATCGGCCCCTTCGCGCTCGGTGACGGTGATCGGCTTTTTCAGGCCGATGGAGCGGATGTTTTCGACGATCTCCTCAAAGACCTTCATGTTGCGGTCCCGGGAATTCAGGACCTCGATCCGGTCTATGGGGACGAGCGTGACGCTCTCGGGTGTGTCAGTCATCATGGGGTTGGCTTCCTCTTCTGGCGCTATTGTTCATGTTTTGTAATTGCATCAATTTCCGTCATTCAGACCCTCATCCCCACTTCCGGCGAACACCGACCCTCTCGGCCATGCCGTAGAAAAAGCCGAGGTCCTCGAAGCGGAAGGCCTCAAAGGCGATGCTGGTGCGGTTGCAAAGGCGGATTTCCTGCCGGGGCAGGTCGAGCCAAGGCAGCAGGTAGTAATCAAGCTCGTCTCGGTTATCGGGATCGAGCCGCACGGCCAGCGTGACGTCGGCCCGATAGCGCATCGGGTCAAATCGGATCCTCCAGCGCAGCCGTCCATCGCCCTGCGGCTGGCAGCGTGCTAGGACCAAGCTCACGACCATTTCATCATTGATGGTTAGCAGATCGGTCTTGGGATCGCGCGTGACCGTCCCACCCACCTCGGCAATCGCAGCCTCGGCCCTGGCAATGATCTCCGGGTGCATCCCGCGCAGGCGCTTGTTCAGGGCGATGCGTTCTTGATCTCGGTCCGAGCGATAGCCAATCATCTCATAAGCTCGGGCGAGCGAGCCGAACCGGTTCCGATAGGCTGAGGACGAGGGCATGTCCGGCGTCTGGTCAATCAGCACCCCGGAAAGCTGGCCTGCCTCGGCGTAAAGCCGTTTCAGGTGAACCAGCAGTTCCTCATCAGAAAGCCGCGCTGACCGCGCCGTGATGATCTCCTGCGCGGTCAGGAAGAACTCGAGCGGCACGATCCCCTCGAAGGCGCTTTCCTTGCGCACCCACATATCGGGCGGGTTTTGCACATGCAGCTTCTTCAGTTTGAAGGAGGAGCGGTTGTAGACGTTGTTGCCGATGTATTTCTCGTTGGTCAGAACCGTCCGCACGATGCCAGAAGTCCAGGGCCGATCCAGATCGGTGGTGATGCCTTCCTCATTCAGGCGGTCGGCGATTTCGCGGAAGGACAAATCCTCCTCGATCAGCCAGCGATACATCTTGTTGACCCAGGCCACTTCTTCGTCGGGCCCGGGCATCAGGATGACACGGTCCGTCTGTAGCGATTTGTGCTCACCACGCTTCAACTCGCCCTTGATCTCACCGCGCTCATTCACAAGCACCCGACGCAAGCCAAAGCCGGCGGGGCCACCCTGGCGGAAGCCCAGTTCAATCAGGCGGCACTGGCCCGCGAAGACCTTCACCGAGAGCTCCCGGCTGTATTCGCCAGCCATAGCGCGTTTGACGCCTTTAACGATGGTCGAGACAGGTGAGCCGTCATTCTCGAACTGCTCGGCGCAATAGGCGACGTTGATGCCGGCGCGCTTGCAGATGTATTCGTAATAGGCGCTCTCGTCGGCATCCTGGAAACGGCCCCAGCGACTGACGTCATAGACGAGGATCACGTTGAAGTCGGCTGCGCCAGATTCCACATCCGCGATCAGCTGCTGAAGCGCTGCACGCCCGCCGATTGAGAGGCCACTCTTGCCGTCATCGGCGTAGGTCTTGATGATCTCAATCCCGCGCTTTTCGGCATATTCGCGGATCTTGTCGGACTGGTTGTGGGTTGAATATTGCTGGTGCTCGGTCGACATGCGCACATATTGCGCCGCCCGAAACTCGGTAATCTCGCCACTCCCGTCCAACTCAGCCTCCGATCCGTGTGTCTGTCGGTCGGACGTTTGCTCGGGTCGCAAAGTGTATCAAGCTGATAGTGCTGGATTATCTCATTATATCAATGCTCTGGGGCGTGATCTCCCGGAGGCTTTCATCAAAATGTCACAGCACACCCGGAAAACCATACTTGCATCTGTTCAAATTCGAGCGATATGTGGGGCGAGAAGGTTTTAATGAGGTTGCAAGATGACATTCCACGATCGGGGCACAAGCTGGTTTCTGGCGCAGCTGAAGCCGAACTGCGCCAACATCGCGGGTAAGAACCTCAAGCGCCAGGGCTTCAACACCTTCCTGCCGATGGAAGAGGAAACGCGCCCGCGGAACGGCAAGTACGTCACTGCCATGCGGCCACTGTTTCCGGGCTACATCTTCGTGGCCTTCGATGTGACCCGCGGGTTCTGGCGGACGGTCAACTCGACCTATGGCATCACGCGGCTGGTGTGCCTTGGCAAGGAGCCGACGGCTGTGCCGCTGGACCTAGTCTCGCAGCTGATGCTGCGCTGCGATGCGAAGGGCAAATTGCTACCGCCGAAGCTTCTGAAGCCTGGGGACCAGGTGATGCTGACCAAGGGACCTTTTGCAAATTTTGTGGCAGAGGTGGAAACAATCGCGCCGGATCGGCGGGTTTGGGTCCTGATGGAGATCATGGGTGGTCAGACCCGTGTTGCAGTTGGGGCGGATCAGTTGCGGGCGTTGTGAGCGCGTCAGCGTTGACATGAACGCCTCAGACCTTATATCTTCCCCTAGAAGGGAAAGATTATGGCAACTACAGCACACATCGAAGATCTCACTGTGAACGAGGCCGCCCATCTTGCAGGTGTTTCTGTACGCAAGGTTGAGAAGTCGTGCGAAGAAGGCATCGTTCACAAGAAGAAATACACGGGGTATCTGGTCAAGCGTGAGGTATTTCACGTGCCCGCGGAAACCGTGGTTTATACAGCTGCACTTAAAAACTGTGCAAACATTTCCCCGAACAAGACCTTCAAAAAGCGTCTGTGGCGGTTTCTTCGGACATCTCGCAGGCTTGAGGGCTCTTTCGGGGTGGCGGACTTGGGTGAAGGCTTACTGCTTAATCTTGATGCTATCGCCGGCACGGAATGGTCCCTCGCTCGTTCATACCTGGCCGCAAAGAATAAGTATCTGACGAGCGATCCTAAAATTCTTGGTGGTGAGCCAATCATCAAAGGGACTCGGATTACGTGTCGCTCTTTGAAGGGCCGTGTTGATGCCGGTGACACACTTGACGATCTCGTTGAGGATTATGATGGTGAAATCCCGAAAGAAGTCTTCGAGGTCGCGCTGACTTACGCAAATAGCCATCCCGTTCGCGGAAGGCCTGGAGCTGGCAAGCCGTGGCGCTGAAGTGGAACAGGAAAGCGCGCGAACTTGCAGTTATTTATCGACGAGTGCTTATCGCCTAAGATGGCCCTCGAACTGATTGAAATCGGGCACTACGCGGTTCACCCGCGAAATCAAGGCGGAATGGGGGAACCAGATCATGCCGTCTTGGCAAGGGCGACGCGCGAAAACCTCGTGATCGTGACAGAGAATGCAAAGGATTTTCGTGCATTGGTCGCTCGAGAAGAAATTCATCCGGGGATCATGATTATTCCTTGCACCTCCCGTGAGCAGTCGAAGGCTTACCTGTTGTTGGCGATCGATTATCTGACAGAGCGAGGCGATCCAGATGATGTGATGGTGAACCATGTCTTGGAAGTTGAAGAAGACGGACAGGGTGGGGTTGCGATGAGGTTGTATCCCTTGCCAGCGCCGTAAAACGGTTGGCTGCCAGACGCGTCTGAACCGGATGACTTTCGAACCCAGATGGGTTCCAATGATTACAATGACTTAGTGGGTAGAGAGGGTCCGATTCTGGATCCATCCCCTCCGCCACCCACCCCAGTCTCTACCAGCAATCTGCCTTTTTTCCTGTTTTTTCCGGTTTTTCCGGGGGTTTGGACTGTGGCATTTCCCAGAGAGATGACCGTTGCGTCGCTGTTCAGGGCGATTTCCCTGGGTCGTCTCCGGAGGCAGCATCAGACGCTTCGGTTAGGGCCAAATTTCCCTGCTAACAGGGAATTAACAGGGAAAATTCACAAATTATGGTCGTTTTAGCCAAATTGCGCCGTAACTCCGGGCGTAATTTCAATGGGTTACGGGCGATTTCCCTGCGCAAATTAACAGGGAACTTTTTCGCAATTATCAGGGAACTTTTCTGCAGAAACAGGGAAGTGCAGATGGGGATCAGGGATGACCTGAACATACGTCAAAGCCATACAATTTGGCCTGCCTATCCCAATCGAGTGGAATAGGTTTGCGGACGATCCGTTCGAGGGTGAGGTCTGGTGGCTGGCGACCCTCAAAGATCGCTTTTTGGATCGCGGGTGAAAGAAAGGCGAGTTGTGCCCGGGTTCGAATGTAGGATTCGGAATGGCTGGTTCTGGCGGCGATCTTGCTCAAGGGTTTGCCGGTGCGCAGATCGGCTGTCCAAGCATGCGCCCGGGCCAAGGCACGTAGAAGGGTTTGGTCTGGTTCGGGCTCGCGATCCCCGACAACAATCTTGCCCTCTACGCCCCGCCGACGCAGCGCAAACGGCGCTTCGATCTGGAGCGCCGTCGCATCGATCTCATCCGGCTTCAGGCTCAGTTCGTTTGCCAGTTCAGTTGCTTCCAAAATCAACGTGATGCGCCCATTTCCGATGCTGCCTTCCGACACAAGGTTTCGGATTAACTCTGGCGCAGTTTCCAATAGCCGCTCCGCCAACCCCAATGCCTTGTCGCGTATTGCATCGCCTGCCAGGAGATCTGCTTTAGAAAGGAGGCGATGACCACGGGCCAGATTGCCAATGTGCTTCGCTATCACGTCGGCAACGGCTTGTTCCAACTGGCCGGCGGGTAACCGCCACCCTTGCGGATCCGTCCCGCCTGAGATTAGCCGATTGGAGGTGTAGTATCGCAACTGACGGCCACGACGTTTTGTGTTCGTTGGAGTCAACCTATCGCCGGTTTCGTCCCGAAGCTTGCTGGTGAGGGCAGCAGCCTCGTTTTTGCTGCAACTCTTTTTGGATCCGTGCCCTGATCTTGGCCGCACGCTGGCGGCCTGCAACTTGTCCTGAACTCGATCCCAATACTCAATGTCAACGATAGCATCATGTTGACCGTCCCAGACCTTTGCCTTGTGTCGGATCTTGCCGATGTAGATCGGGTTGCGCAGCAGCGCATAGATCTGGCCGCGCGAGAAGGGATTCAGACACACCAGACACCAAGGTGTGCCCGGACTGCGGCGCAGAGTGTCCAAAGGACGCCGCCGCCTGCCATGTGTGTGATGCCGAGTTTCCGGTTCGTGCGCCGCGCATGAAGACATGTGATGCCTGCGGGTCTCTTAATCCGCTCAGTGCTAAGGATTGTCAGTCCTGCGGCGAAGGGTTTGGGCACGACTTCGAGATTTCTCTAAGCGATGCGCTGCGCGTCGGGGCCATCATCCGTGGCATGGATCTCGACGAAGAGGAGGTTCAGGAGGGCGAAGCCATCCGGGACGTGTTCCGCAAAGGGGTTCTGGGCAGCGGTGATGATCAGCTCCTCAAGCTGCTGCCTGAGGAAAGCTACGGGCGACTGGCGCGCATGTTCGAGGATAGCAAGTGATGTGCGTCGCCTCAGCATCAACGCTCCATGGACAGGCCATACCAGCCCCACGTTGCCGGGCAATCGGCTGCTGGCCGATGCCCGTGTGCGTTGCATTTGACATGGAAGAGATGGCGCGATGAATGATCACAGTCTCTTTGCGCTTGCCGCAGAACACATCATTCAGAGTGGGGCGCAAACCCATGAGGATGATTGGCGGCTCCTTCGCCGGCTGGCTCTGCCACGCCGCCTGAACAATCCTCGCGGTGGTGCTGTTAAGCATGCCCTGGTTCTGGATGTCGAGACCACAGGTCTTTCGCTCGAGGGCGACGAGGTCATCCAGCTCGCCATGCTTCCGTTCACCTACGAGCTCGACACTGGCCGGGTCCTTGAGATCGCTCACGATCGGGCCTTCGATGGACTTCGTGAGCCTGGTGTTCCGATCTCGGACGAAGCCAGTCTGGTCACTGGTCTGACCGCTGAAACAGTCGCGGGACAGACGATTGACGGGTCCGTCGTTGAGGCGCCGGTGGCAGAAGCCGACCTGATCATTGCGCATAACGCCAGCTTCGATCGGGTCATGGTCGAGAAACACTGGCCCTGCTTTGCCGAGAAACCTTGGGGCTGCACGCTAACGAGCGTTGACTGGCTGCGCGAAGGCTTCTCTGCCGGCAAGCTGGATTACCTCGGCATGCAATTCGGTTGGTTCTACGACGGTCATCGGGCGCTCGCGGATTGCGAAGCCTGCCTCGCATTGCTTTCGCAGGAGTTGCCTCAGTCGGGCCAGCGCATCATGTCCGCCGTTCGCGATGCCGCTCTGCAGGACGAATATCTCATCCGGGCGGTCGATGCCCCTTACGATGAACGCCTGAAACTGAAGGAGCGCGGATACCGCTGGCGGCCGGCAGAACTTCCACTCGGCAAGGTCTGGTGGACGATCACTTCCGATCCCGCGGCGGAGATCGACTGGCTCCGTCATGAAATCTACGACCGGGACGCAACTGTGCCGACGCGCAAGGTCACCGCGCTGAATCGCTTCTCGGAGCGTCTCTGGGAGGCGCAGCCATGAAAAAGCATGTTGATCAGATCGTCCTGAGCGCATCCGACCTCGTCGGCCATCTGAACTGTGGCCATCTGACTGAGCTGGATCTTCAGGTCGCAGAAGGGGCGCTTACGAAACCAATGCACTGGGACCCGCTTCTCGAGATCTTGCGCGAGCGGGGTGACCAGCATGAAAAGGCGTTCATCAAGCACCTTGAGGCTCAGGGCCTGACATCTGTCCGGATCGACGGGGTCGACATCACGCCAGCGGCCGTCGCCGAGACCCGCGCTGCGATGGCGTCCGGCGCTCAGATTATCGTCCAGGCGGCACTGTCACGTGACAGGTGGGTCGGGCGGGCCGACATTCTGCGACGGGTCGAGAGACCCAGCAATCTTGGGTCCTGGTCCTACGAGGTCATCGACACGAAGCTTGCCCGCGAAACCAAGGCTGGTTCGGTGCTTCAGCTTTGCCTCTACGCCGATCTATTGGAACAGGTGCAGGGTATCGCACCTGAATATGTGTACGTCGTGGCGCCTTGGTCCGACTTCGAGCCGCAAGAGTTTCGATATGCCGACTACGCTGCATATTTCCGAAAGGCCAAGGCTGCCGCGGAAGAGGCGACCTCCGAAGGAGCGCTGGGCGGTCAGTACCCTGAGCCGAAGGAGCACTGCGACATCTGCAGATGGCGGACTCAGTGCGACGCAAGGCGACGCTCGGACGATCATCTCTGCCTCGTGGCCGGAATAAGTAAGAACCAGACGTCCGAGCTTCAGGACAATGGGATTACGACGGCGGCAGAGCTTGCCGCGATGCCCACACCCATGCCCTGGAAGCCGAAGAAGGGGTCACCGCTCTCCTACGAGAAGGCGCGTGAGCAAGCCCGCATTCAGATTGAGTCTCGTGAGGCCGGCGAGGTCCGGTACGAACTCCTGCCGATCGTTGAGGATATAGGCCTTTCTCTGTTGCCCGAGCCGTCTGACGGAGACATTTTCTTCGACATCGAAAGCGATGCGTTCGTGGGCGAGCACGGCCTCGAGTATCTCTTCGGGTACATCTATCGCGATGAAAATGGCGCCTGGACCTACACGGCAGACTGGGCGTTCGACCGGGAAGGCGAGAAGTCGATCTTCGAGCGCTTCGTGGACTTCGTGAATTCGCGCAGGGAGCAATATCCGGATCTGCACGTCTACCACTACGCTCCTTATGAACCGGGGGCGCTGAAACGACTCATGGGCCGGTACGCGACCCGCGAAGGCGAGATCGATGATTTCCTACGCAGCAATCTGCTGGTCGATCTTTACAGTGTCGTGCGCAATGGGCTGCGCGCCGGCGTCGAAAGCTACTCAATCAAGAAGTTGGAGCCGATCTACGGCTTTGAGCGGGACACCAGTCTGCCAGATGCCAACGTCGCGCTTGCGCGTTTGCAGGCGGGGCTGGAGCTGGGCGATATCGATGCTATCGACGGCGAGGTGCGCGCGACCGTGCAGTCCTACAATTACGAGGATTGCACCTCGACCATTGCTCTGCGCGACTGGCTTGAAGATCGCCGGCAGGAGCTTGTCGATGCCGGAACCGATGTTCCGCGTCCCTTGCCGTCCGACCAGGAGCCAAGCGAAGCGCTGACAGAACGTCAGGAAGCAGTGCAGGCTCTGATCGAGCGTCTTACAGTCGACGTGCCTGCCGATATCGAAGAGCGGAGCGACGAGCAGCACGCCCGCTGGATCCTCGCGAATATCCTCGACTGGCATCGTCGTGAGGACAAGGCAGCCTGGTGGGAATACTTCCGGCTTTCCGCGCTCACGCCAGAAGAACTCATCGACGAGCGCGCCGCGTTGTCACAGCTAGTGTTTGTTGGAGACGTGTCGCCACCGGGCGCTCGGACGCCTGTGCACCGCTATGCATTCCCACAGCAAGACACGGATCTTCGGGGCGATGAAAAGCTAAGAATGAACGGTGGAGAAGAAGTTGGTTCGGTTGTCACCGTCTCTGCAGATGACCGCACGGTCGACATCAAGAAGATGGGCAAAACGGCCGAAATCCACCCCGAGGGCGTCTTTGCCCATCAGATGTTCGGCACGAAAGAACAAGCCGACAGCTTGATGAGATTGGGCGAGCATGTCGCCGATCTTGGGATCGAAGGGGATGGGTCTTATCAGAGTGCCCGAGCACTTTTGCTGCGCCTGAAGCCAGAGTTCGGGGTTGGGCCAATGCGGAAGACAGGGGAGACTATCCTTGAGGCTGCGCTTCGCGTCTCTCGCGAGCTTGAAGACGGTATCATCCCGATCCAGGGCCCTCCCGGAACGGGAAAGTCGTACACGGGCGCCCGCATGATTTGCGAGCTCGTCAAACGTGGAAAGAAGGTCGGCATCACGGCCAACAGCCACAAGGTGATCCGAAACTTGCTCGACAAGGTCGTCGAGGCGGCCCCCGAGATGAAGGTCGATCTCTGCTGTGTTCAGAAACCGAAGTCCGGGGAGAGGGAATCGGATCAGGACCGCCTGAAGTTCGTGACCGACAATGCCGGCGTCTATGCCGCGCTGGACTCAGGATCAGCGCAGGTCGCCGGTGCGACGCACTTCCTTTGGTCACACGCTGACGCCCATGAAGTGATCGATGTGCTTGTGATCGACGAAGCCGCGCAGATGTCGTTGGCGAACGTCCTTGCGGTTGCCCAGAGCGCGAAGGTCCTGATCCTGCTAGGGGATCCGCAACAGCTGGACCAGCCCACGCAGGGCACGCATCCGGACGGCACAGGCGTATCCGCGCTCGAGTATGTTCTCGACGGCGCACACACAATCGCCGAAGATCAAGGCCTATTCCTGGAGGAAACCTGGCGCCTGCATCCCGATATCTGCCAGTTCAACTCTGAGCTCTTCTATGACGACAAGCTGCATTCAGTAGAGGGATGTGAGCTGCAGGAAATCCGCGGCGCCGGGTCCCTGACCGGAACAGGTCTTCGGTACCTGCCGGTCGAACACTCGGGCAATCAGAGCTCGTCGATTGAGGAGGCCGATGCAGTTGCCAGGCTTGTTGAAGAGGTCTTATCCGGTCAGCCGACATGGATTGATCGGGAGGGTCAGGAAAGTCCTCTAACGCTCGAAGACATCCTGATCATCGCGCCCTACAACGCGCAGGTCTTTGAGATTCAGCAGAGGTTGCCGGGCGCGCGCGTTGGAACCGTGGACAAATTTCAGGGTCAGGAGGCGCCTATCGCGATCTATTCGATGGCCACCTCGAGCCATGCTGACGCACCGCGGGGCATGGAGTTTCTGTACAGTGCGAACCGCTTCAACGTTGCAATTTCGCGTGCGAAGTGTGTTGCTGTTCTCATCGCGTCGCCAAAGGTTTTCGAGGCAGAATGCCGGACTCCGCGACAGATGCAAATGGCCAATGCATTTTGTAGGTATCTTGAATGCTCAACCGAAATCAATTTTTCTGTTTTCCAAAAAAAGACAAAATCTCAATTGCAGGAGAGGGCAGAAGGCACTGGCGCAAAAGAATGCATCGAGCAGTTATCGCATGAAGATACTTAATGAAATCCTGGACGATAGTGGAGGCTTAGCCACGCCCGACGGCAGGCCACTATTTTCTTACAATTACTCATCTGAAGCTCATTCCCGTTTAGGGTCAATACTGCCTGCCCGATTTTCCATTGGACAGACATTGCCGGAGACTTCCGCCGCGTTTGTTCTTTGGGCTTCAGAACACATACGAGCGAACTTTCTTGGAGGACAGCTAACTTGGAGCTTCGTATTTGACGGACTCGGGATTGCCGAGGATCGCGACCTAGGTCATGTTGACAAAAGGCGCAGCCAGAGGCGGATGGAGGTGATGTCTATGAAGCCAAGAAAGCTTTCGGCGGTTTTGTCATAACGGGTTGCGACCCGGCGAGCGTTCTTCAACTTGT
>NZ_JBPWNX010000020.1:0-36257 GCF_054954595.1 Actibacterium sp. D185-2 | reverse complement strand
GATCGCCTTCCTGGAAGGTGTAATCGAACAGGATCCCGTCGAAGGTCAGGTTCGTCGCACCCCGGATATAGACGCTGGAAAACACCGCGGGATCGGACGGATCCGCCGAGGCGATGGTCACCGTATCGGGAAAGGACAGGTCGACGCCGGTATATTCGTTGAGCTTCAGCGCGCCGTAATCCCCGCCTTCCAGAAGAAGCGTTTCGCCGCCCGTTGCGTTGTCCAGGGCCTCGACAAGCTCTTCTGAATTGGAAACGTGTATAACTTCTGACATATGCCTACCTGCTTGGATGCGATTGTCCCGAAAGTTGATTGACCCGAAAGTTGATCCGCTTTGCCTGGGACTAAAATCAGCAGGAAACCGGACTGTTCTGATGACCAAAATGCGGCGGTGAAAGGGCAATCGGTTACAGTTGTTGCACTGCACCGTCGGGCTGTTTTCGGTGGGGCGACAATCGTTGGGCAATGGCCCCGCGTCCGAAGGTGCCGGTTATCCCGAAAAGGGCCGCGCCACGCCGCTGCCCTGAATCCGGTGCTGCAGTTTTTGCACCAGTCTTGCGGTCAGGAACCGACCCGGACATTCGATAAAGCGATGGCTGTATCCCGCCAGCCAGACCACCAGCAGCACGAAACCGATCGCCACGGCATCCATCCCAAGCGGCGGCCCGAAGTCGAACAGCATTATGGTCTTGTCACCGAACGGCACCGGGCTGCGCAGGGTCACGCCCGACAGATGCTCTGCCATGGCGACGGTCTGCCCGAAGCCCCAATAGACAAAGGCATGGATCATGTAGATCGAATAGGACCGGGTGCCCAGCATCTGGAACAGGGGCGCGCGCAACCCGCCTGACAGCCGTCCCTGTTCCAGGGCGAAGATGCCGATCGCCAGGGCGAAGGGCAGGGGAAGCAGCCAGCGCAAAGGCGCGCCATGGCCGACCCCCGACGCCAGGCCCACGATCATTCCGGCCATCACGAGTTCCATGGCACTGGCGAAGCGCAGCCGCCGGTGGCGGATCCGCGTGAACAGCCGGTATGCGATGTATCCGGTGAAAAATCCCAGTTGGGCCCGGAACAGCCCGGCGCCGAAGAACGCCCCGAAGCCCGGATCGAGCAGACCCGCGATCACCAGCGCCGAAGCCAGCATGATCGCGGCCATCGCCGGGCGCCGCATGCGGAACGGTATCAGGCAGACCAGGCCGAAGGTGGCATAGGCCCAGAATTCGGCGCTGATGCTCCAGGACGGAAAGTTCAGCCAGAACCTGGTTTCATTGCGGAAAGCATGGACCAGAAACAGGCTTTCCAGGGTGAATTTCGGCGGCGATGCGGCGGCGATTGCGCCCGTCAGACCGGGCAGCAGCATCGCGACCAGCGGCTTGGCCCCTGTCAGGGCGACGAACAGCAAAAGCATCGCTGCATGCAGGGGCCAAAGCCGGCCGATGCGGCGGATCATGAACAGGGCCAGCGCACGCGCATCCGCGATATGCCCCGTGCAGGAATGGGCAATGACGAAGCCGCTCAGCACGAAAAAGAAATCGACGAAGATGTCGCTGTTGCGCACCAGCGGAATGCCGAACAGTGTACCGTGGAACGGGCCATGCAGCAGCACGACCATGATGGCGAACAGGCCACGCAGGCTGTCGAGGGCAAGAAACCGCATATTCCTGTGCTCCCGTGAAAAATGCCCTTGGAAATACATTGAAAAGAATGGTTTATATTTCCTTAATTTTCATGGTGCGGACCGGGCTGGCTTTGCCGCCTTTTGCCGCTTTGCTGCCGCCTAATTGCGCGGGGCAGGGAAAATCTGCCGGATCGCGCTGTATATGTTTCGGAAAAGTTACGCCGGGGCCGAATAATCTTGTTATGGCTGTGGCAATCCGTTGAGGGTTTTTACATCGCGCATCCAGGAGCTTGGGAATGTTTGGATTTGCCGTCGAAAAATCTGCTAGGGCGGGGGTTGTCCTTGGTCTTGGCCTTTTGGCTGCGACCGCAGTTCTGGCCCGGCCTGAACGTGGCCTGTCTGCGCTGAGCTGGCCGGACCATGCACCGGTGATTGTGCTGCACAGCGAACCGGGGCGGTTTCTGGCGGCGCATTTCGGGCAGAGTTTCCGCATCATTCCGGGGCGCGACGACAGGGCGGTTTGCCCGGAAGGGCTCTGCGGCATGACCAAAGCCTGGTATGATGCCCGTCTGACCGAGATCGCCACCGCCGCCGGGTTTCTGCTTCCCGCGAAACAGTCCGAACGTCCCTTGCCCGCGACGGCGCGCATTCTTGTCGAAAGCGAAGAGCGCATCCTGCCCGAATTGTCGGCCTCTGCCATCCTACCGTTTGTGGCGACCGCTTTGGGCGCGGTGCTGATCTGGCTGCCCCTGCCGGGAAAAAGCCGGCGGCGCCGGGGCTGAACAGGCCGGAAAGCCCGCGCCGGATCAATACCCCTGCAGCCAGTCCGCGCGCTGGCGCCAGACCTCGGACCACAGCTGAAGCCGACTGTCGGATCTGGGCCCCGGGCGCAGCCGGGCCAACCCCTTCGAGGCGGCTAGGCGCAGACCCGCCCAGCCCCGCATCAGGGCCAAGCCCAGCGGCACTTTCCAGCCCGTCCAGTGGTCGCGCATCAGCGTGACCCGCGCCTTGGCAAGCAGCACCTGCTTTTCCGGCCGGGTCGCGCTGGCGGCGCCCACGATATGCATGATCTCGGCCTCGGGGGTGATCAGCGGCCGGTATCCCAGCCGTGCCGCCCGGTGGCACAGGTCGGCCTCTTCGCCATACATGAAATAGCGCAGATCGAACCCACCCAACTGATCCCAGAGCGCGCGGCGGATCAGCAGGAAACAGCCCACCACCACATCCACCTGTCGCACACTGTCGCGGTCCCAGCCGCACAGGGCCTCGGGGTTGAAGAGCCGCGAGGCCGGAAACGCCGCGGTCAGCCCGGTGGCCGAGCAGAAGGTGCTCCACAGCGTGATCCGGCCCCAGCAGGACGCGATGTTGAGGCGGCCATCGGGAAAGACCGTGCGCCCGCCATAGATCCCGCCTTCGGGATGGGTGCGGGCGAAGGCCATCAGATTGTCCACCGCGCCCTCGTGGCATTCGGTATCGGGGTTGAGCAGCAGCAGCCATTCGGTATCGGCCCCGGCCGCAACCTCGTTGTTGGCGCGGGCAAAGCCCAGATTATCGGCCGAGCGGATCAGCGCGACCTGCGGAAATTCCGCCGCGATAGCGTCCGCGGATCCATCTTGGGAATCATTGTCGAACACGACGGTGCGAAACGGCGTTGCCTGCGTCGTGGCATACAGCGTGCGCAGCGCGGCCAGGGTCAGGTCGCGGGTGTTGTAGCTGACGATGATGACAGTCAGTTCAGGCGGCATGGACCCAGGAAAGCGGCGGCTGCGGTTCCCCGAAGATGTAACAGCTTCGGCCCCGCCCCCGCGAGAAAAAACACGACCCATCCGGCAAATGTTTTCCGGTCCGGGCCCGGGTGGCGCATTTTGCACCGGCATCAGGTCGGGGCGGGGTTTTTATGCTTGGTTTCAGGCCTGATCCGGTTAGGCTTCGAGCTGTGCGGATTTCCACAGCATTGGACCCGATTGCATGACCAGCCTGTCCGACTTTTCCGATCTGCCTCATGTTCTGATGACCCGGTTCAACCTTGCCACACCGGGGCGCGAGGCCGAGATCCGCAACAAACCGGACTGGCTGGAGGGGCGCTTCGAACTGTTCGAACGCTTCTGCCTGCCCTCGGTGGGCAACCAGACCACGCCGGATTTCACCTGGATCATCTATTTCGACAAGGATACGCCCCAGCCCTTCAAGGACCGGATCACCCGCCTGCAGCGCGAGATGCCGTTCAGGGCCTATTACACCGGGCTTTTCCCGGCCGAGGGCTGGCCGCGCTCGCTGACCGAGGAACTGGGCCCGCTGCCGGATCATGTCCTGACCAGCCGGCTGGACAACGACGATGCCCTGGCCGTGGATTACATGGCCCGCACCCGCGCGGCGGCACAGGCGCATCTGGCCGCGGCACCGGCCTTGCCGCTGACGCGCCGGGCCGGGATCGTCATTACCAACGGCTTCATCCGCTCGGACAGCCGCTGCTACCGCATCAGCCACCCTTGCAACGCCTTCACCAGCTGGCTGGAATCCACGGCCGATCCGTCGGCCCTGAAGTCGGCGATGGGCATTGCCCATATGGACGCCGCCACGCAGGGGGGGCTGGTGCAGGTTCCTGGTCCCGGGGGCTGGCTGCAGGTGGTGCATGGCGGCAATGTCTCGAACAAGGTGCGCGGCCTGCGGATGCGGCCCGAACAGATGCAGGGGCGGTTCCTGCATCCCGGCGCCCTGGAGGGGCTGGAGCCCGCCGGAAGCCTGTCGGTGGCGCTGGAAAACGCGGTGGTCGCCCCGGTGCGCAACGGGCGCGATAATCTGCTGGGGATGGTCCGGCAATTGCGCAAGGCGTTCGGATAGTCCGCCCACCGCCCTTTCGATACCTATTCTTAACATAATGTTCATTATCAGATCGCTATCATGGCTGCCGTTTTCATAAGCCGGAACAAACCCATCACGCATAAAATCCGGAATACGCCCCTTCCGCTCTGCCGTCACACATGCCAGCATTGTCTTGCTTTCCCCATCCTGCTGTTTGGATACTTGCTTTGAACCTTTGGTCACGTCTGCTGTTGCAGGGCTTTGTGCTTTTGTTCGTTTTTCTTGCCGGTGCCTATTGGGGGGGCCGCTCTGACGGACCGAAAACCTCTTTCGCCGAGGCGAAATACCAGATTCGCAAGACCCTGAAATTGCCGAAGAACTGGTACCCATTGCCGGCGCAGTCCGCCCCGGCAGATCGGCAGCCCGTGCCCTGCCCCGACCCCGGCCGGGCGCTGGTTATCGCGACCGGCGGACAATCGAATGCCGCCAACGAAAACACCCGGCGCATCGAAACCGCACCGGACCAGAATGTCTTTACCTGGCACGATGGCCGCTGCTTTGTAACCCGCGATCCGGTCTTGGGGGCGTCGGGGACCGGCGGCAGCCTCTGGGGGGGGCTGGGGACGCGCCTGGCCCGGGATCTCGGCCGGCCCGTGCTGCTTGTGAACGGCGCGATCGGCGGCACCCAGATCGCCGATTGGCTGGACGAACGTTCGGGATATTACCACGCCTTCGCCACCCGGATCGCCGCCGCCCGGGCGGCCGGGTTCGAGCCGACCCTGATCCTGTGGCACCAGGGTGAAACGGATGCGGCGATCGAAACGGATATGGCGCTGTTGAAACAGCAGCTCCAGACACTCACCAGCCGGCTGCTGGCCGATATGCCCGAAAGCAGGTTGTACCTGTTCCGGACATCGAAATGCATCGGGGCCCGGCGCAGAAACGGCGTCGCGACCGTGCGCCGGGTTCAGACCGAGGTGGCCCATGAAAACAGCCGCATTGTCGCGGGCATGAACACCGATCTTCTGGACAATGACTATCGCTCGGACAGATGCCATTTCAACAGTCTGGGACGTGCCGCGATTATCGAGCATATCGCGCCTGACCTGGCCGAAATGGTCCTGCACCCCGACCGTGTGCCGGACGGTCCCGCCTCCCCCTGAGCGAAGCGGGGCCGCTGCGCCGGGATTACTCTTTGCTCAGCCGCGCCAGGTATTTCCCGTAATCGGTCTTGCGGAACAATTTGGCCCGCTCCGCCAGCCCGGCGTGGTCGATCCAGCCCTGGGCATAGGCGATTTCGTCCGGGTTGCCTACCTGCAGCCCCTGGCGCAGCTGCAGCGTGCGCACGAAGTTGCCCGCGTCCAACAGGCTGGCATGGGTGCCGGTATCCAACCAGGCATAGCCGCGGCCCATCCGCTCGACCGTCAGCGTGCCCTCGGCCAGGTACATCTCCAGCAGGGTCACGATTTCCAACTCGCCGCGCGGCGACGGTTTTACCGCCCGAGCCTTTTGCGGCGCGGTGCCGTCGAGGAAGTAAAGCCCGGTCACCGCGTAATCCGAGGGCGGGACCTCGGGCTTTTCGATGATCGACTGCACTTTGCCGTCCTTGTCGAATTCCACCACGCCGTAACGCTCGGGATCGGCCACATGATAGCCGAAGACGGTGCCGCCCGCGGGCTGCGCATCGGCCTTGGTCATGATCTCGGGCAGGCCGTGGCCGAAGAAGATGTTGTCGCCCAGCACCATGGCCGAGGGCGCGCCGTCCAGGAAATCCTCGCCCAGGATATAGGCTTGGGCCAGCCCGTCGGGCGAGGGCTGCACCACATACTCGATCGTCAGGCCCCACTGGCTGCCATCTTGCAGCAGGCGCTGGAACTGGGGCTGGTCGTCGGGGGTGGTGATGATCAGGATCTCGCGGATCCCCGCCAGCATCAGCACTGACAGCGGGTAATAGATCATCGGCTTGTCATACAGCGGCAACAGCTGCTTCGACACCCCCATAGTAATCGGATACAGCCGCGTGCCAGAGCCCCCGGCCAGAATGATGCCTTTGCGTTTGGTCATGTCTGCTAATCCGTCCGTTCTGCGTGTTACTGGAAAATGGTTCAGGAAAACAGCAAGTCATCGCTGCCGAAATGCGCGGTGTAAACCGCGATGTCGTCGGCATAAAGCTGCGCCACCGCCCGGACCAGCCCGTCATCGAACAGCGCGGAATGGGATGGCGCCCGCCCGGCCATCTTCATGCGCGCGATCTCGGCGATCGGGGTGTCGGCGTGACAGACACCGCTGTCCAGCGTCAGCCGGTCGGTGCCGTGATCGGTCAGCCGGCGCGCATCCTGCACCGTGAAACCGATCCGGGCCTCCAGCGTGCGGATCACCTGGGAAAAATGCTCAAGCTGGAACACATCGTCATAGTCTTCATAGACCAGAAATGCGACCTGCGGCGCCCAGTGATGATTGGCCATCAGCCCGTTGGGATGCTGCAGCAGGGCGATAAAATCGCGAAAGGTGAATCGTTCCGGGTTCAGCGGCCGCTCTCCGCGCAGGCGGCGCCGGGCCTTGCGCTGAAACACCTTCAGCGCCGGAAGATCCTTCAGCGGCGCATTGCACAGCAGGCGCGTCACGTAATCGTCCCGGCCGACGATCTTGTCCAGAAACACGCTGGCCAACCGCCTGTAGGGGCAGCGCAGCACCACAAAGGCATAGTCCGCGGTCAACACCTCGGCCAGCGTCGCCCCGAATGTATGGTTGTTTTCGTGAATCCAGTTCACATCACCGGGATCCGCGATACAGCCATTGGCCTGGGCCAGCGAAAACCGCAGCGTCGAGCAGCCGTTCTTGGGAATGAAGCTATAGACCGCCCGCGCGCCATAGATCGACAGCGCGTGTTCGGCGGCAAAACCATGGGCGGCATTCTTCGCCAGCGGTCCGTAATCGGCCCGGGCATAGCGCAGCCGCCGCGTGGCGGTGCCGGCCGGCGGAAGCTGCCCCTCAGCCATGGTCCAGCTCTGCAATCACCGCATCCAGCCCGGCGCGCCAGTCCGGCCGGGCGATGCCGAAGACCTCGGTCAGGGTGGCACAGTCCATCCGCGAATTCAGCGGCCGCGCGGCGGGCGTGGGATAGGCCGAGGTCGCGATATCGGTCACCGTGACCGCACAACCGGCCTGCGCGAAGGTTTCGCGCGCGAAACCGGCCCAGCTCGTGTCGGGCGCGCCCGAAAAATGATAGGTGCCCGCCGCATCGGGGCGCGCGATCAGCGTGTCGGCCATGACCAGCAGCGCCGCGGCGATATCGGCGGCGGGCGTGGGTCCGCCGATCTGATCGGCCACCACAGTCAGCGCGTCGCGGGTTTGCGCCAGCCGCAGCATGGTTTTCACGAAATTGCCGCCATGGGCGGAAAACACCCAGGAGGTGCGCAGTATCGCATATACGCCGCCCGCCGCGCGCACGCCCTCTTCGCCCGCCAGCTTGGTGCGGCCATAGGCGCCCAGCGGCCCGGTCGGGTCATCGGGCTTCCAGGGCGCGGTGCCGCCGCCCTCGAACACGTAATCGGTAGACACATGCACGAAGGGTATGCCGCGCGCGGCACATTCGCGGGCCATCGCCGCGGGGGCCGCGCCATTGATCAGGGCGGCGGTGTCTTCCTCGGTCTCGGCGCGGTCGACCGCGGTATAGGCGGCGGCGTTGATCACCGCATCGGGGGCATGATCGGCAATCGCGGCGGCACAGGCGGCGGGGTCGGTCAGATCGGCACCATCGCGGCCCAGAAAGGTCGCATCGGGCGCCAGACGGGCCAGTTCGGTGGCCACCTGGCCGGTCTTGCCGAAGATCAGAAGTTTCACGTATGTGCTCTTTTAGTTCAGGCCATTACCGGCAAGAGGGGAAACGCGCACCGGCTTCGACCGCAAGCGCAGAAACGGTTTTTCGATCAGATGCCATGACAGAATGGCACAGATCAAAGTGGCAGGAAATGCTAGGGCCATGTTCATGACAGGGGATGTCACACCCTGTGACGCCACTATTTGCTGAATCGGGAAAGCATAGATGTACATGCCATAAGAATAATCCCCAAGACGGTTATAGGGCAGAAGCGCCGGCACCTGCGCATATCCAAGCATGAATGTGATATACACAAAAGAGACGGTGAACAGGGGCAGGAACAGGGGTGTAGGCCATGCTAGGGCCGCGATTATCGCCAAGCCCCCGGCTACCGGCCACGACAGCGGAACGGTCGAACGCCAGACCCATAGAAGAGTGCCCAGCGTAAAAGGAAAGCCCAGGTAAAGAAGCTGCCGCAGCCGCCAGTGCATGCCATAAAAGACACCGATCACGCCGCAAACCAGCACAAGAAGCACGATTGCCGCAACAAAATGACGTGGCCGCCCGAGCAGTCCCAACACACCGGCCAGAACAACGCCTACATAACACAACACTTCATAAGCCAGCGTCCAGAGCGACCCGTTGGTAATGGGTCCGTAAGGCGTACTTTCGAAGACACCAGGAAGCTCGAACTGCAAATCGAACAGGGTCAGGTTGTGTAGGAAATATTCGGGCGTGGCGGACCAGTAGATCTCAGAGGGGGCCTGCGTCAAGAAAAAGCCGCCCACCAGAATGGTAACGGCCAGCATGACAGCAAGAGCCGGAAACAGCCGCAGGATTCGGGCTGTGAAAAAGGACCGGAAAGAGTTTTTCTGGCTAAAGCTGCGCGCAATGAAGAACCCCGAAATGGCAAAAAACATGAAGACGGCGACCCGCCCCAAGTTCGTACCTTTCAGAATGGGTGCAAGTGGTGTCGGCGTACCTTCACCGAGGCTGAGGGGATAGGCATGCGAGACCAGAACACTGCTTGCAGCAATCATTCTCAGCAGATTGAAATTATTGTCGTACCCAGCAGAACGGTCTGAGATAGTCCGAGAAAATTTCATGTCCCAATCCCCTTTTTCGATAAAAGCGTAGGTTAAATCTATGCCACCCCCAGCCGCTTGCCCACGCCATCCCGGTTCAGCAGCGCGCGCCACCAGTCCTCGTTGTCCAGATACCATTGCACGGTCTTTTCCAGACCCTGTTCCAGCGTGACCGAGGGGCGCCAGCCCAGTTCGGTGCGGATGCGCGTGGGGTCGATCGCATAGCGCGCGTCATGGCCGGGCCGGTCGGTGACGAAGGTGATCTGCTCGGCATAGGGCGCGGCGCCGGGGCGCTTTTCATCCAGGATGGCGCAGATCGTGCGCACCAGGTCGATGTTGCGCGCCTCGTTCTCGCCGCCGATATTATAGCTGCGCCCCAGCACGCCCCGACCCACCACCAAAAGCAGCGCGTCGGCGTGATCCTCGACATACAGCCAGTCGCGGATATTGGCGCCGGTGCCGTAAACCGGGATCGGCGCGCCGGCCAGCGCCTTCAGGATCACCACCGGCACCAGCTTTTCGGGGAAATGGAACGGCCCGTAATTGTTCGAGCAATTGGTCATCACCACCGGCAGGCCGTAGGTTTCGTACCAGGCCCGCACCAGATGATCCGACCCCGCCTTCGAGGCGGAATAGGGACTGTTGGGTGCATAGGGCGTCTCTTCGGTGAAGAGGCCGGTCTCGCCCAAAGTGCCGAACACCTCGTCGGTCGAGATATGGTGAAAGCGAAAGCTGTCCGGCTTGCCCTGCCCCGCCCAATAGGCGCGCGCGGCCTCGAGCATGTTGTAGGTGCCGGTGATGTTGGTGTCGATGAAGGCGCCCGGCCCATCGATCGAACGGTCGACATGGGACTCGGCCGCCAGATGCATCACCGCATCGGGCCGGTGGGTGGCAAAGATCCGGTCCAGCGCGGGGCGGTCGCGGATATCGGCCTGCTCGAACGTATAAAGCGGGCTCTGGGCCGCCTCGCCCACATTGTCCAGGCAGGCGGCATAGGTCAGCGCATCGACATTGACCACGCGCAGGCCGCGCGCCACCGCCAGCCGCACCACGGCCGAACCGATGAACCCGGCGCCGCCGGTAATCAGGATCGTCTTGTCAGTCGCTTTCATGGACACGCCTTCCCAAAATCTTTCGTAAGCCGGCCGTACCCGGCAGGCGGTTCATTGCCCCATAAACCGGGCCCAGCCCGTCCTTCATGCGGGTGATCGCCGGATGGTCGAAATTCTCGGGCATCTCGGTGCCGTCGATCCGCACCCGGCTGGCCCGGCCCTTGATGCCGTGACGCGCGACCCCGGCCCGGTCCAGCGCATAGCGCACCAGGCTTTCGGAATGCAGCGGGCGGCCTTCTGCCTGACAGAAATCCCGGGTCACGCCGATTCGGGTGCCCCAGGCGCGAATCGCCGGTTCGCCGGCGCAGACCGCAAAGCGGTCATTCGCGCCGCCATAAGGGCCCCAATAGGGCAGCCAGACCCCTGCCCCGCCCTGCCGCATGGTTTTCGCGGCGCGGGCGACAGCACTGTGCAGGCTGTCGTGATAGCGCAGATCGGGCCGGCAGAAGAGGCAGATATCGGCGCCGTCCGCCAGCGCGGCCCTGGCCACGATGTTGATCGAATGCAGTTGGTGAACCAGGTTGCGCAGCGACCGGAACCCGTCCTCGAATTCGTCGCCATAGGCCTTGAGCCCCGCGAAATCCCATTGATCGAGACAGGTTTCAGGCGGCTCCAGCCGCAGCCAGTCGGGATGCAGCAGCGCATGTTCGCCGGCCACCATGGTGCCCCGCTCGCCGCTGCGCGGGTTGTCCACCGTGGTCTGCTCGAAGAAATGGGCATAGACCGTGGCCTTTCCAGCCGCGCGGGCGGGGGCCAGCACATTGGCCTCGATCGATCCGATGGTCCGGGTCAGCGACCGGGTGATTCCGAAAAAACAGACCGCAACCCGAAGCGCCATCAGCTGTCCGCCAACATGTCTTGGGAATAGGCAAAGGGGCTGTCGAAATCGGCCAGCGCCGGGGCCGCCGCGTCCTTGTCCGACAACAGCGGCGCCTCCACGCCAGCGACTTCGGGCCAGTCGATGCCGGCGCTGTCCCAGCGCACCGCGCCGTCGCAATCGGGCGCATAGTGATCGGTGCATTTATAGACGATCTCGGCGTCGTCGGTCAGGGTCAGGAACCCGTGCAGAAAGCCCGCAGGGATCCACAGCTGCACCCCGTTTTCGAAGCTCAGCTCGGCGCCCACCCATTGGCCATAGGTCGGGCTGCCGCGGCGAATATCGACGGCCACGTCATAAATCGCGCCGCGCCCGCAGCGCACCAGCTTGCCCTGGGCGTGGGGGGGCGATTGGAAATGCAGGCCCCGGACCGTGCCGGCCTGGGCCGACATGGAATGGTTGTCCTGCACGAAATCGGGCAGATCCAGCCCGGCCTCGGCCAGGGTCCTGCGGTTCCAGCTTTCGGAAAAGAAGCCCCGGGCGTCGCCGAAGCGGCGAGGGGTCAGAAGCATGACGCCGGGAAGGGAAGTCGTCTCTATCTTCATGAAATGAATGTCCGGGCAAAGGCAATGGGGACAGAGTTAGCAACTGCAGCATAATCTGTCACGCGGGATTCCCCCAACCCGAATCGACTTCTGGAACGCCATTATCCCCCTGTGGCACACAATGGCCGTATTTTGGCCACAATGCCCTAATATGCTGCGGATTGTCTGCCTTGAAAACAATTCCTGCGTGTATTTCAGGGCCTGTTAACTTTTTCCTTTCCCTTCTTCGTATACGCCGCGTAGCTTGATGGTAATTGCTTTATTCATCATCATAACGAGGGCGGCTATGAACGCTATTTTCAAATTTTTCGTGGTACCGGCTTTTGCCATTGGCATTGCTGCCACCAATGCTGATGCAAGCACGGTCGACTTCACGGTCGATGCAAGCGCATCGTCGATCGTGATTACCGACGGCACCGACTACTGCACCGCCGGGGATTGCGTAAGCACCGAGATCGCTTTCTCGAACGATTTCAGCTTCTCGCTGGCGGAAGGTGAATCCAACGAATTCGACTTCATCACCTGGACCGGTGAAGGAAGCGGGTTCGGCACCTACACGGTCGAAGCGACGCTCGCCTTCTCGGCGCCGAGCAGCTTTACTGTCGACGGCTCGGGTGTCGTTGGCCTCGCGACCATAAGCGGCAACATCATTGGCGGCCATCTGGTCTGGACCAACCTGCCGACGACGCTGGTCCTGTCCGACGGTTCGGTCATCGGGCTGGATTTCCAGGACGGTATGGGCCTGCTCGGCGGCTCGTCGATCACCACCACGGCCACGGTCATGCTGATTTCCGCGGTCCCGCTGCCCGCCGGTGGCCTGCTGCTGCTCGGCGCGCTTGGCGGTCTGGGCGCGGTACGCCGGCGTAAGCGGGCCGCCTGAGATCAGGCTGGCCCCCGCGAAACGTGGACAGTATAATCAAGATGATGACGGGCGGTCCAAATGGGCCGCCCGTCTCCGTTTGACCGTCCGGTCTATACCTGCCCGGCCCCGAATCTGTAAAACACAGGCCGGTTGCCATCCCTCCCGCACCTTGCCGCCACATTTTCACCTTATTGCGCTGGTCTTCTTAAAGGGCGCAAATGGCAGGAGGGATGACCGTGATCGCACTCATCTTTGCAGGATCCATAATCGGCTATGTTTCGGCCGGGCTCACGCTTTTGCTGACCGGATCCGCCTTGGCCAGCTTTGTGGTCTTCCTGTCGGCCGGCCTGCTGGCCACGCTCGCCCTTGCCGTGCTCCGGGCCATGCGCGGGCCGCAACGCCCGGCATATGACCGCGCCCCCCTGCCCCTTCCGCATTCGTCCTGATCCCGCCCGCGTGCCTTTGCAATTTCGCGCGTGAAACCGGGGATCAGCCGCTTTGGCCTCCGGCCCGGCTGCGGACATAGCCCAGAAACGCGCGGTCGGCCGATCGCAACCGTGGCCGGCCCGATCCGGCCCAATAGCCGCGCCAGTCAGCCTCCAGCGCATAAACGTCCCAGCCCGGCGCCAGCGCGCGCGCGGCTTCGAAGGTTTCGGCCGCCAGCGGCGGCAGGCCGGGCGCATCGGGCTCCAGCATCGCGTTTCGCGGCGTGAACCGCACGATGTCGCCGGGCTCTTCGGCAAGGCAGTAATCGGGCAGATGATCGGCCACGATCATCTCGCGCAGCATGGCGCGGAACACCCGCCGGGGCGAGGCCGAGCCGGATTTCTTCAGCAGCGTCTCGACCGAAACCCGCCATTCGGGCTGCCGGCCGCAATGCTTGCGCGCCAGCTCATAGATCCGCCGCTCCAGCGGCTTGCGCAGCCGGAAGTAATCGCGGCTCAGCGTCAGCACCGATTTCGACAGCACCGCGCGGTACAGCCATTCCGACAACGTCACCATGACCGACACCATGCGCCCGCCCCGGGTCTTGCGCACCACCTCCCAGGATTCGATCAGGCCGAAGCCGCGGGTCGTCTCTTCGGTGCCGGTGGTCATGTTGGTGGTGATGCGGGTGCCCGCCAGCCGCTCGAAGGCCTGGATCAGCCGGCGATAGGCATCGCCCGAAGTTTCCCTGTTGGTGGCCACCAGCAGGTCGTGCGCCTTCAGGTGCAGCGTGCGGCTGACCGCCCGGCCCGCGTTCAGCGCCGCCATCAGCTGGCTGATACAGAAGATCAGGATGTCCTTGTCGTGGATCGTCGCCAACCCCTTGACCGAAGGCGTGACCTCGATCCGCACGCCGTTATGGGCGTAATTCAGAATGCGCCGGTCCGGCCGCGTGGCCAGCGAAAAGAGCGGATGCTCCATGCTGCCCAGATCGTCCTTGGGGACCGCGTCGAAAATATCGCAGACGAAGAAATCCGCCTGCGGATGCCTGTCGGGGGCCATGCTGCTGCTCACTGCCCGTCTCCACGTTTCGTGGTTTCATTGACACCCAGCCTAAGGTTATCCACAAAGTCCGTCCAGCCCGGCTTTCGGGGGATCGGAGTCGTGCGAACGGGGGATCAGAGTCGCCATATCGGGGGTTCAGAGTCGCACAAGACCCGAAATTCTGAAAATTCCCGTTCTGTTTCAAGGTATTGCCGGGGTGCCCGGAACGCCTTAACTTATAAATAACACAAATATAACAGCGAAAAAATTTAAAGGCCCCAAGATGCGGCGCTGAATCCAGATCCACGTACCCTATCCAAACCCTTGGAATTGCATGGAAAACATAAAGTGCGTCATATCCTGACTTACATGTGCGCTGTTTTGTGATAGATTGCTGAAAACAGGCAACATCATCTGGGCGAGGGCAGGCCATGGTCATGAAACGCGGCAAGGAGCGGGACGAGCTTCCCCCCTATTTCCGTATCGATCCCGAGGCCGCGCTGGCCGAATTGGGCGCCCCCACCGGCACCGCCGATTTTGCCGCACTGGCCGATGCCTGTGCAAGGGGGCGCAGCGATCTGGCCGGGCGCGGCATGGACGAGGCCGGGCGCAAGACGCTGCGCCCGTTCTCGACCTGGGAAATCACCCGGTATCTGATCCCGGTCGCGCCTCAGCATTTCCGCCGGGTGCTCAAACAGAACCCCGACCTGCCGCAGGGCCGCTCGGAAACCGAGACCGGCGCGAAATGGTTCACCCTGGACGAGGTGCTGCGCCTGCGCGCCCATTTCGGGGCCGAAGGGTCGAAGGCCAAGGAATACCTGCCCTACCGCCCTGCCGGCCTGCCCGCCAAGATCGTCGCGGTGGCCAACTTCAAGGGCGGGGTCGGCAAGACCAGCACGGCGGCGCATCTGGCGATGTCGGCGGCGCTGGACGGCTACAAGGTGCTTGTGGTGGATCTGGACAGCCAGGGGTCGATGACATCGCTGTTCGGCGGCCGGGTCGAGGATGAGTGGCAGACCGTGTTCCCGCTGATCGCGCGCCATTACGCCGCTCATCTGCGAACCGAGAACCAGGCGCGCATGGGCCGCGGCGAGCCCCCCTTCCCGATCGACGATACGCTGGCCGACGCGCTGAAGGTCAATGCCCGCGATCTGGTCCAGAGCACCCACTGGCCCAATATCGACCTGATCGGCGCGCAGCTGAACCTGTATTGGGCCGAGTTCCAGATCCCGGTCTGGCGGATGCAGGGCCATGGCTGGAAGCTGTGGGATGCGTTGACGGACACGCTGACGGCCGACGGGCTGCTGGACGCGTATGACATCGTGTTCCTCGATACCCCCCCGGCCCTGGGCTATCTGACGATCAATGGGCTGGCGGCCTCGGATATCCTGCTGGTGCCGCTGGGCGCCTCGTTCCTGGAATTCGACAGCACCGGGCGGTTCTTCGACATGCTGCATTCCACCTTCCGCTCGATCGAGGAGGGCGAGAACATGGCCGCCCGCGCCCTGGGCCGCGACGAGCTGGCGTTTGAATGGGATGCGGTGCGCGCGGTGGTGACGCGCTATGACGGCGCCCAGCAGGCCGAACTGGCCGGGCTGATGCAGGCCTATCTGGGCCGCAATCTGAGCCCCTACCGGCAGGATTACACCGCGCTGATCGGTCAGGCCGGCGAGCGGGTGTCGGGGATCTATGAGGCCGATTACCGCGATTTCAACCGCGAGACCTATATGCGCGGGCGCGAAACCTTCGATGAAACCTATGCCGCCTTCAAGCGGCTGCTGGTCGGCTGCTGGCGGCGCGAGGAACGCGCGGTCGGCGAGGCCGCCGCATGAGCCCGCGCGCAGCCCTTACCCCGTCTGAACCTTTTGCCGGGCAGGATCGGACCCGCCAGAACAGGAGGCAGCCATGGCCAAACGCAAACGTCTGACCCCGGCGCGGGATACGTTCCTGACCCCGCCTGACCTTGAAACCAAGTCTCTAAGTGCCCGGTTCGGGTCGGATCCCGCACCGGTGCGCGCCGCCCCGATCGCCCAGGTCGCTGGCGCCGCCGCCGCCAGCGCCGCGCTGGACGAGGTCACGCGCGAACTGACCGCCGCCCGGGCCGAGGGACGGCTGGTGCAGGCGCTGCCGCTGGCGGCGGTCGAAGAGGATCATCTGGTGCGCGACCGGCTGGCCGCCGATCCCGACGAGATGGCCGCGCTGGAGGCGTCGCTGCGCGCGCGCGGCCAGCAGGTGCCGATCGAGGTGGTCGAGCTGGGCGCGGGCCGGTTCGGGCTGATTTCGGGCTGGCGCCGGCTGCGGGCGCTGCGCCGCCTGCATGACGAGACCGGAGAGAGCCGTTTTGCCACGGTACAGGCTCTGTTGCGCCGCCCCGAGGGCGCGGCCGACGCCTATCTGGCGATGGTCGAGGAAAACGAGATCCGCGCCGGTCTGGGCCATTACGAGCGCGCCCGGATCGCCGCCAAGGCGGCCGAACTGGGGGTCTATGCCGATGTGGGCACGGCGCTGCGGGCGCTGTTCGCCTCGGCCAGCCGGGCGAAACGGTCCAAGATCGGCTCTTTCGTCACGCTGCACCGGGGGCTTGGCGATGCGCTGCGGTTTCCCGCCGCGATCCCGGAACGGCTGGGCCTGGCGCTGGTCAAGGCGCTGGAAACCGATCCGGGGTTCGAGAAACGCGCGAAACAGGCTCTGTTACATCTCAACCCGACTGATGCGGCGGCCGAGCAGGCCGAACTGGCCCGGCTGCTGGCCCCGAAAAAGACCCCGCGCCCGACCCTGGACATGCCCGAGGATGCCGAAGTCATCGCGCCGGGCGTCTGGCTGCAGGTGTCCGGCGGCGCGCTGCGGCCGCGCTATACGCTGTCGGGCCCGAAGGTGACCGGCGAATTCCGCGCCCGGCTGACGGCCTGGCTGGCCAGCGACAGCTAGGTGTTTCGCGTGCGAAACAGGCTCTGTTTCGACTTTCCTCTTTTGAAAATGTTTCGCGCGCGAAACATGCGGGCTCAGACCGGCAGCCCCACCGCCTGGCGCAGCATCCAGCCTGCCCGCACCAGCCGCAGCCGCAGCAGCGTGGCCACCCCGCGCCGCCGCTCGCCCGGATCGGTCAGTTCCGGCGCCCGCCACAGCCGCGGCAGATGGGCGCCCGCGCTGGCCGCGACCGCGCCCGCCCGCAGCCCCCAGCGCACCCGGCCGGCCACCCCCACCGCATCGCGCGCGAAGGCCTCGCGCGTCAGGCGCAGCCATTTGCGCCGCAGGGCGTCCCAGTCGCTGCGCGAGGGATGCGCCACGGCCAGATCGTCGGCATAGGCGATGGAATAGCCCAGATCGCGCGCCCGCAGGCACCAGTCGCGATCCTCGGGCAGGCCGTTGCGGAACTCGCCGGTGGCGTTGAACACATCGCGCCGGGTCAGCATGTTGGCGGTGACCGAGAAGCCCTCGGCCTCGACATAATCGCGGCAGCGGAAGGCAAACACCGCCTCGAACGCCTCGGCGCCGCTGCGCGGGGCCGGGGTTTCGTCGAAGACATCGACCCGCCCGCCGACGATATCGGCCTGCTCGGCCACTCGGTGCGCCGTGGCCAGCCAGTCCGGCGCGGGCACGCAATCGGCATCCAGGAAATAAAGCCGCGGCGCGGTGGTTTCGGCCACGCCCCGGTTGCGCGCCAGGGCCGCGCCCTTGCCGGGTTCGGTGACGAAGCGGATGCCGGGATGGGCCGCCCGCACCGGGCCCAGGGGCTCGGTCGAGCCGTTGTCGACCACGACGATATCCACGCCGTCGCGGGCGCTGGCGCCGTCGGGGACCATCAGCGCGGCCAGACAGCGCGTCAGCCGCGCCACGTCGTTGTAATGCGGGATGATGACCGCCGCGCGGGGCTGCGGATCAGGAATAGCCATAATCGGCACCATTGAGGCCGTTCGCATAGTTGCAGCGGTTCAGCACCACGCCCAGCACATTGGTGATCTCGGCCACCTGACGCTCGATCACGTCGACCTGCGAAATCGGGGTGCGTTCGGCCTCGACGATGATCAGGGCGCAATCGACATTGCGCAGGAAGCCGTAAGAATCGTCGGTGGCCAGCAGCGGCGGGATGTCGAACAGCGTGATGTCGGGCGCATAAATCTCGTCCAGCGCGGTCAGCAGATCGGTCATGCGGTGACTTTGCAGCAGTTCGGACGGGTTCGAGGCGGGCATGTTGTTCAGCCCGAAGGCCAGATTGTCGCCATACCGCATCCCGTGATCGGCAAAGGAAAGCGCGCCGCCGATCACCTCGGCCATGTTGCTGTGGCATTTCTGGCCCAGCACCTGGGCTAGGCCGGGGCGGCGCAGATCCAGATCCAGCACCAGGGACTTGATGTCGTCCTGCCGGCCGAGGCAGAAGGCCAGGTTCGCCACCGTGGTGGTCTTTCCGGCGCCGGTATCGGCCGAGACCATGGCAATGCGCCGCCAGCCGTGTTGCCGCGTCTGCTGCAGGATGCGGGTGCGGAGCAGATCAAAAGACGTGGCCGCACTGTCCTTGATATGGGTGATGATGCGCTTGCTTGTCAGATGCGCGGGATCCAGGGCAATCGGGCGCAGGGCGTCCCAGGCATCGGCGGGATTGGTTTCCGGTGTCTGGGGGGACAGGCCGGCCTTTTCGGCTGTGGCCCTTTCCCGGCTGGTCCGCGCCTTCTCGATTGCAACTTGAAGTCGTTCCATCCGTTTTTCCTTTGCCGTTTTGGGGCCTCAGCCCCGGACACCCAGTTTGTTCATGACCCGGTCGGCAATCAGGTCGAGCGGTTGGTAATAGGTATGCACCGTGTAAATCGCCGCCGGAATCATCACGATAATAGCTAGCGTGGCCAGTATGACGGTGGTTCGGTGCCGAACCGTTTCGCCCCGGGTGCGCAGATATGGGATCGTCGCGATCGGCGTCACGCCAAGTTTTTTCACCAGGTCGTTCGGACGCCGTGCCGTGTTGTTCAGAAACTCCAGCAGCACGATCAGGCCAAGCCCGGCGGCTATGCCCAGGAAGACGCCGCCGCCCGCAATCAGCATCCGGTTGGGTTTGGTGGGGCGATTCGGGGCGACCGGCTGTTCGACCACTGTCACCTGTTCGCCGCGCGACAGCAATTCGATCCGCTCGCCGGTGGAGGCAGTGGCCAGCCGGTCGGTAGCGGTGTTGTACTGGGCCTGGGTATTGGCATAGTCGCGTTCCATCGCGGCCAGGGCGATCACATTCGCCGGGGTGCGGGCAATCGAATCCTCCAGCGTGGCGAGGCGCGCCTCAAGGGTGGTGTGCTGTTCGGTAAGGGTCTGGATCTGGGTGTCGATCTCGGCCAGTTGCAGTTCCAGCATCGCGGCTGCCGGATCGTTGGTGCCGGTATCATCCGCCACCTGCCCCGCCTGGCCGGCCAGCATGGTTTCCTTGAACTGCGCAACCCGCGACTGCAGCAGCTTCACCCGGGGGTTCTCGGGGGAGTAGATCAGAAGGGCCTGGGCCAGTTCGTGTTCCAGCCTGTCGAGGTTGATTTCCTCGGGGCTGCGGGCCTCGGGCGAGACGCCGGTAACCCGGCCGGTTGCCTCGAAGACCTGGGTCAGCCGGTCGCGCTGTTTTTTCAGGCCGGCGATATCGCGTTCGATTTGGGCCAGGCGTTCTTGCACGGTGGCCTGCTGGCTGAGATGGTAGTTGAGGTTTTCCGGCAGGGCATCGGCGTTTTGATTCTGGAAGGCAAGAATTGCGGCGCTCTGGCGTTCCAGCTCATCGCCGAGCCGGTCGACCTCCTGTTCGAAAAACTCGTGGGTCTGGGCGGCGCGCCGGTTTCGCATCTGGCTGTCTTCCTGCAAGATCAGCGTCAGATATTCGTTCAGCACCGCCGCGGCGGTCTGGGCGCGGGACGCCTCGAAGCTCAGCGTCATCTGCATTGTTTCATTGCGCCCGCCCGAGCGGCGGATCGTGGTGCGGGCGCGCATCGCGTTGACGATGTCGTCGGCGGGCATCACCTCCTGCCCGTCGAGAACGTTCTGCCGCTTGGCGATATCCAGCAGGTTGGCGCGGGTCAGCAGCCGGGTCTCGAAAATCTGCAACCGTTCCTGGGGGGCCATCCGGACCGTGGATTCGGCCAGTTCGCCGGGGATCTGCGAGGATTCGAGGATCAGCCGGACCTGGCTGACATAGGCCGGGGGCAGGGTCATCGCCACAGTGATCGCCACGCCGGAAATCAGGCCGGCGACAATCAGGAACCAGTGAAACCGGCGCAGGAAGATCGACAGATAATAGCGGGCGTCAGACATCAGACAGTTTCCTTTGCATCAAGGCCGGCGCCGAAGAAGACGCCATCGGCCAGAACCTCCTGCACGACCTCGCCAGTGACCTTGCGCGTCTCTCTGCTCCAGGCGTAGAGCATGGAGAAATCGCACAGCTGATTGACCAGCCGTGGCACGCCGCCGGTCACGTCGTAAATTTTCGCCAGCGCCTCGGGGGTGAATTCTGTGCCGCTGCCGCCGGCGATGCGCAGCCGGTGCGCGACATAGGCCGCCACGGTTTCGGCATCCATTGCCGAAAGGTGAAAGCTGGCCGCGATGCGCTGCGCCAACTGGCGCATTCCGGGCTGGCGCACGATGTCGCGCAGCTCGGGCTGGCCGACCAGGATCAACTGGATCAGCTCGTCCTTGTTGGCGTTGATATTGGTCAGCATCCTGATTTCCTCGAGCCCCTCGACCGACAGGTTCTGCGCCTCGTCGATGATCAGGATCACCCGGCGGCCTTCGGCATATTCGCTGACCAGGAAATCCTGCAGCTTCTGGAACATCTGCACATAGCTTTCCGTCGCGGCCACGGTGACGGAAAAGGCGTTGAGCACCCATTGCATCAGCTCGCCCCGCCCGCCCTGGGCGTTCGAGATCAGCCCGACGGTCAGGTCGTCCTCGATCCGGGTCAGCAGCGCCTGCAGCAGCGTGGTCTTGCCGGCGCCGATCTCGCCGGTGACCATGGTGATCGGCGCGCGCGACAGGATGCCGAATTCGAGCACGGAAAAGGCGCTTTTGTGCTGTTTCGACCAATACAGGAAACCGGGGTCGGGCAGGAGCGTGAAGGGTCGCTCTGACAGGCCGAAGAAGTCTGAATACATGGTTTCCGCCGTCATCAGATCACCAGTTCTGCCCCATGCCCTGCATAGGGGCGGGCACCCCCAGCATAAAGGCTGACCTGCACGGAGGGATTAAAAATCTGCCTGTGTGGCGCGAAGGTGCGGGCAAAGCGGTGATGCTGTGCTTGAAACAGGCGCAATGTGTACGACTCCCGCCTCCCGCAGGGACGCACCCCCGGGGCGTTGATTCTGAACCTGTTCCGGAGGATGCCATAAACAATTTGCCTTTTTTTCCAGAAATAGCCGTTTTTTTGACACATTGTATTGGCAGCAAGCTGCGTTGCAGCATTCCACACTCTATAAAAAGCCGTTTTTTTTCAATTGATTGCGGCAGTGCGGCGCGAAGTTCAATGAAATATTCCATTTACTTGGACATAAGTAAAGCCTTACAAAAGGCACAATGATTGATCGGCTTCACCCCATGTTTGCCACATTTGAAACGGGGCAAGGGGCGGCGTCTGGGACACTTGGATCGCAATAAAGTTTGAATAAGACCGCAAGTATGTACGACAGAACTGCCCAATTTCCGGAAAGTACTGCTCATGACCATTTCTATTCGCGCCATAAGTGCAGCCGCCTCTGACAGAGAGCGTAATTCCATTCTGATCGCGCCGGAAGGCAAGCGGTTCTATGCGGGCGGGGGGAAGCGGGCCCTCGACATCGTCTTCGTGCTTCTCACGGGCGCCATCGCCCTGCCGCTGGTGGCGTTGATGATGTTCCTGGTCTCGCTGGACGGGCATTCGCCGATCTACCGGCAGCGCCGGATCGGCCGCGGCGGGCGGATCTACGATATTCTGAAAATCCGCACCATGGTGCCCGATGCCGAGGCCCGGCTGGCCGCGCATCTGGACGCCGATCCGGCCGCCAAGGCCGAATGGGACAGCCTGCAGAAGCTGCGCCAGGATCCCCGCATCACCCGGGTCGGACAGTTCTTGCGCAAATCCTCGCTCGACGAGCTGCCGCAGCTGTGGAACGTGCTGATCGGCGACATGAGCCTGGTCGGTCCGCGCCCGATGATGGAAACGCAGCGCGCGCTTTATCCGGGCCAGGAATATTACCGCATGCGCCCCGGGATCACCGGGCTGTGGCAGGTGTCGGACCGCAACCGCTCCACCTTTGCCGACCGGGCCGAATTCGACGCCGCGTATCATGCGCAGCTCAGCTTCGGGGCGGATCTGCGGATCCTGTGGCAGACCTTCGCGGTGGTGCTGCGCGGGACGGGGTGCTGAGCGGCGATGCTTTGCCGCCGCCAGAGGAGAGGGCGCAGACAGGCCTCCTTGCCGCGGCTATGCTGTATCCAATCGCCGTGCAGAACCGGGAAGTGAAGTTTTGAAGCGTTTTATTTTCGTTGCCATCCTCGTGCTGGGGCTTGCGGCTTGCGAGTCTTCCGAGGAACGGGCGCAAAAGCATTACGAGGCGGCCGTGGCCCTGCTGCAGGACGGCGATACCGCCCGCGGGCTGGTGGAATTGCGTAACGTCTTCAAGCTGAACGGTCAGCATCGCGAGGCCCGGCTACTCTATGCGCAGACGCAGTTCGAACTGGGCAATTCCAGCGAAGCCTATGGTCAGTACCTGCGGCTGGTGGAGCAATATCCCGACGATCCCGAGGGCAACCGGGCGCTGGCCGAACTGGCGTTGTCGGCGGGCAACTGGGAGGATGCGCGCCGCTATACCGACGCCGCCCTAGCGCTGACGCCGGAAGATCAGACTGTGCAGGCGATCCGGATCGCGCTGGATTTCCGCGCCGCGGCCGAGGCGGGCGACACCGCCGCCCAGGCCATGCTGTCGGACCAGGCGCGCGCGCTTTTGCAGAAAGACTCCGGGCTTTTCGCGGCCCGGGATGTCGTGGTGGGCGCGCTGCTGGCGGAAGGTGACTGGCAGGAGGCCCTAGCCGAGATCGACGCCGGGCTTGCGATCGGTCCGGGATCCCGCGGGCTCTATGGGCTGCGCCTTGGCGTGCTCGACAAGCTGGGCGATACGGACGGCATCACGGCGCAACTCCGGCTCATGGCCGGACTGTTCCCCCAGGATGCCGAGATCAGCGCAACCCTGGTGCGCTGGTATGTGTCGCAGGGGCAGATCGACGAGGCCGAGGCCTGGTTGCGCGACCGGATCGACCCCGCCGCGGCGGATCCGACGCCGCGCCTGACCCTGGTGCGGTTCCTGTCTGAATTGCGCGATGCCCCCTCTGCGCGGGCCGAACTGGTCCGGAGCCTGACGCTGGACCCGCTACCGAACGATGTGGCCGCCAATCTTGCCACCTTCCGGTCGCTTCACGCCGGGTTCACGTTCGAGATCGGCGATCACGACCGGGCGATCGCCGAAATGGAAGATATTCTGCAAGGCGCCGATCCTTCCGAGGAGATCGACAGGATCAAGGTTTCCCTGGCGCAGATGTATGCGGTCGGCGGCAATCAGGTCGGTGCCAGGGCGCTGATCGAGGCGGTGCTGGAACATGACCCCACCCAGATCGGCGCGCTGAAGCTGAAGGCGGGCTGGCTGATCGACGACGACCGGACCGGCGATGCGATCCTGACGCTGCGCACCGCGCTCAGTGTCGCGCCGCGTGACCCGGACCTGATGACGCTGATGGCCCGCGCCCATGAGCGCGAGGGCAACCGGGAACTGATGGGCGAGATGCTGTCGCTGGCGGTGGACGCCTCGGGCCGCGCCCCGGTGGAATCGCTGCGCTATGCGCGTTTTCTGGTGGCGGACGGGCAGTACCGCACGGCCGAGAACATCCTGATCGAGGCGCTGCGCCTGGCCCCCGGCGATGTGTCCTTGCTGTCGCTTCTGGGCAATGCCCATCTGGGGATGGAAGACTGGCCGCGGGTCGATCAGGACATCGCCCGGCTGCGCGAGATTGGCACCGGCCAGAGCATCGCCGCGGCCAATGAGCTGCAGGCGCAGGTCTTTGCCGTGCAGCGCCGGACCGGCGATCTGGTGGCGTTCCTTGAAGAGATCGCCGGGGACAGCGAGGGCGAGGCGGCCCTGGCCGCCGCCGCCGCGGTGATCCGAAGCCATATCCTGGCGGGCCAGGTCGATGCGGCGCTGGAGCGGTCCGCAGAGCTTCTGGCTGCCCGGCCGGAGGCCGCGGGCGTGCGCTTCATCCGGGCTTCGGTTCTGGCCCTGGCCGGGCGCGAACCCGAGGCCGAGGCGATGCTGCAGATGCTGGTGGCCGAGACCCCGACGCTGGAAGCGGCCTGGACCACGCTTTATGGCATTTTGGTGCGCCGCGACGATCTGGCCGGGGCCGTGGCCGTACTGGATGCGGCGCAGGCGGCGCTGCCGGACAGCACCAACCTCAAATGGATACGTGCCGGATTTCTGGAACGTCAGGGGGATCTGGAAGGGGCGATCGCGATCTACGAGACGCTTTATGCCGAAAACAGCGCCCTGCCGGTGGTCGCCAACAATCTGGCCAGCCTGCTGTCCACCGCGCGCAGCGATGCCGAAAGCCTGGAACGCGCCTATAAAGTGGCGCGCCGGTTGCGCGGCAGCGACGTGCCGCCGTTTCAGGACACCTATGGCTGGATCGTCTTTCGCCGCGGCGCCCCCGAAGAGGCGCTGCCCTATCTCGAAGCCGCGGCCGAAAAGCTGCCGGGGGACCCCGGGGTGCAATACCATCTGGGCCGGGTCTATACCGCCCTTGGCCGCAATACGGAGGCGCAGGCGCAGTTCGCGAAGGCGGCCGAGGTCCTCGTCCTTCAGCCTCACCCGCAGCTTGAGGCCGATATCGCCGCAGCCTTGCAAAACCTGGCCGGGGCGCCGGAGGACGGGCAGGGGGGCTGACGCGCGGCATTCCTGCGTCAGTCCGGTTTTTTTATTGGCGCCGGTGTCGCGGCACTTGGCCACGCATGCGAAGGGTGGGTAAGGTTTTGACAACGCGGAACAGTTCCAGGAATTTTTCGATGATCAGAACATTTATTGGTCTGGTGGCCGCCCTTCTGATGGCCAGCATCTGGGGGGCGCCCGGTGCCGCCCAGTCCAGCTACGGTATTCGTGCCGGCGACCAGGTGCAGGTTGAGGTGCTGGAGGATCCGAGCCTGAACCGCAGCGTCCTTGTGCTGCCCGACGGGACATTCAGTTTCCCGATGGTGGGCACGATCAGGGCCGGCGGGCGCAGCATCGAGGATGTGCGCACCGCACTGACCGCGGGGCTTACGCCAAGTTTCGCCGCCCCGCCCAATGTCTTCGTTTCGGTGGCCAGTTTGGCGGAGCGGTCCCCGCAGGCGGTTCCCGAAGCGCTTTTGATCATGGTTTATGCGATGGGCGAGGTGCAAAACCCCGGCCAGATAGAGGCCGAGCCGGGCCTCACCCTGTTGCAGGCGCTGGCCCAGGCCGGGGGCTTTACCAAATTCGCCGCCACCCGCCGGGTGGAACTGCGCCGGGTCGAGGGCCAGCGCGAGCGGATCTATCGCTTCGATTACAAGAAGGGCGGCGGGATCTCCGGCGCGACGATGCTGCAGCAAGGCGACGTGATCGTGGTGCCCGAACGCGGGTTGTTCGAATAAAACCCGGCTGCATGGAGGCAGGAACATGCTCTGGCGTGCGACGGTGTTAAGAGGGTGGGTTCGCCTTGCCGGGCTGATGTGCCTGGCTGCCGGGGGCACCCTGGCGCAGGGGGCGTCGGATGCCGATCTGGGGCCGGGCGGGCTGAAGCTGACCTTCGGGGTCGAAAGCACGCTGCGGGCCGATGACAATTACGGGCTCGACCCGGAGTCCCCCGGCGACACGGTCCTGTTCGACAACACCCTGAGCTTCGGCCTGTTGTCCGAGACCCAGGCCGCCCGTCTGGCCTTCGACCTCTCCGGTGTGCTGCGTTATGCCGATCTGCCGGGGCAGGGTGGCAGCAGCGGGTTCGAGGATCCCGCGGCCCGGCTGCTCTATCGCCGCGAGAGCGCGACCAGCCGCATCGAATTTTCGGGCAACTGGCGGCGCAGCGATCTCGATTTCATCGACCCGCTCCGGGATCCGGTCCTGATCGAGGACCCGGATGCGCCGGGTGAGGTGAGCCTGGCGACCGAGACCGGGACCCGCACGGCGTCCTCTTATGGCGTCACCTGGGAGACCGGCCTTGGCGGGCCGCTGGGGCTGACCGTGTCGGTGCGGCACCGGGAGCTGGACTATAAGGACACGACCGACCCGGATTACTATGACAACGAGACCGACCGCCTGTCCGCCGCGCTGCGGCTGCGGCTGTCGCCGGTCACCGAAGGGATATTCACCCTGCAGGCAGAAGAATACAGCGCGCAGAATACCGAGCAGACCGACCGCAGCAGCCGGCACCTGCGTTTTGATCTGACGCATGAGCTGGACAAGACCACGCAGGTCACTGCGGCTGTGGGCTACAGCCGGATCGAAGCCGACGAGTTTCTGTCCGGGCTGCGCGATTCCGAAGTGGACGAGGGGGCCATCCTCGGGCTGGGGGTGCGCCGCGATCTGCCCGGCGGCCGCGTGTCCGTTACCTATGACCGCGGCGTCACCACCACGGGCGCGCGGGATACGCTGCGTCTGGGCCGGGAGATCGCGCTGCCGCGCGGCGCGCTCTCTTTCGACGCCGGGGCCAGCCGGGGGGGCGCGGGGGATACCGAACTGGTGGCCCGTGCGGCGCTGACCCGCGAGATGCCGCGCGGCATGCTGGAGATGTCGCTTGGCCGGGATGTCCGGACCAATGACGACGAAGAGGACGTTCTGTCGACCAAGCTGGCCCTGGGCTGGACACATGCCCTGAACACCGGCACATCGCTGTCGCTGGACATGGATTTCGCCCGGTCCGAGGATGGCGGCGCGGGGGGGGCCGAGACGACCGACCGCACCAGCCTGCGCCTGGCCTGGAACCGGGACCTGACCCGCGAGGTGACCTTGTCGGCGGGCTATGAGCACCGCCGCCTGAACGAAGAGGATACGCCCGAGGCCAGGTCGAACGCGGTGTTCCTGGTGCTGCGGCGGGATTTCGGGATCCGGCCCTGACCGGGGCCGTCGGCGGTGAGTGCGGCAAACTGATATTTTCGGAAACGGGACAATGTACGAGATCGGGAAAAACCAGCCTTACGGAATGGCGCGCGCGCTTCAGGGGCGCGCCGGCCTGATCTGGTTCGCGGCCCTGATCGCGGCCTGTCTGCCGGTGTTCTGGATCGGGTTCGTATCGCTTGCCCGGGCCTGGGCGACGCCGGAATACAGCCACGGGCCGCTGATCCCGCTGATCTCGCTTTACCTGTTCCTGCGCGAGTTGCGCCGCGCCCCGCCGCCCGCGCCCGGGGTCACCGACCGCTGGCCGGGGGGCGGCGTGGTTGCCCTGGGGCTTTTGGTGGCGGTGTTCGGCAATCTGACCCATATCCCCGACATCGTCACCTATGCCTTCATCCTGTGGCTGGCGGGGGTGGTGCTGACGGTGTTCGGCTGGGCCCGCGGCATCACCCATATGTTGCCGGTCTTCCATCTGGTGTTCATGCTGCCGCTGCCGCAATTCGTCTATTGGAAGCTGACGGTCTTCTTGCAGGGCGTGTCGTCGGAACTGGGTGTGTGGTTCGTGCGGCTGGCGGGCGTGCCGGTCTTTCTGGAAGGCAACGTGATCGATCTGGGGGTCTACAAGCTGCAGGTGGCCGAGGCCTGTTCGGGGCTGCGCTATCTGTTTCCGATCCTCAGCTTCTCATATCTGTTCGCGATCCTCTATCGCGGCCCGCTGTGGCACAAGGCGCTGCTGCTGCTGGCGGCCGCGCCGCTGACGGTGCTGATGAATTCGGTCCGCATCGGGGTGATCGGGGTGCTGGTCAACAGTTACGGGATCGAACAGGCCGAAGGATTTTTGCATTTCTTCGAGGGCTGGGTGATTTTCCTGCTCTGTGTGGCGATCCTGTTCCTGATGGCGATGGGGCTGCAGCGGCTGACCCGCGAGCCGAAAACCCTGTCCGAGGTGATCGACCTCGATTTTCAGGGCTTCGGCGCGATCCTGGGACGGCTGCGGGGGCTGCGGGCCAGTGCCGGTCTGGCCGCGATCGTGCTGTTAACCCTGGCCGCGTCGGTGGCCTGGGTTGTGGGGCCGGGGGCCAAGATCGTGCCGGTGCCGCGCGAGCCCTTCGCGCTTTACCCGATGCGGTTCGACGCCTGGGCCGGATCCACCGTGACGCTTGAGTCCGAGGTCGAGCAGGTACTGGCGGCGGATGACTATCTCAACGCCATCTATGCCGCGCCGGGGGAACGGGCGCCGGTCAATCTGTTCGTTGCCTTCTATGCCAAGCAGACCGAGGGGCAGGGCATCCATTCGCCCGAGGTCTGCCTGCCAGTCGGCGGCTGGGAAATCTTCAGCCTGGCGCCGTATCGCGTGAACCTGCCCGGCACCGCCTATGGCGATTTCATGGTGAACCGCGCGGTGATCCAGAAGGGCCTGTCGAAACAGCTGGTCTATTACTGGTTCGAACAGCGCGGCCGGCGGATGACGAACGATTTCAAGGCCAAGGCCAGCGTGGTGGCGGACAGCCTGACGCGCGGCCGCACCGACGGGGCGCTGGTGCGCTATGTTACCCCGATCGCCGCAGGCGAGACCGAGGCCGAGGCCGAGGCGCGGCTGATGTGGTTTCTGGAGCGCAGCCTTGCGCCCCTGCCGCGGTTCGTGCCGTTCTGAATGTCCGGCAGGGGCTGGCCCGGGCGCCGGGGCAATTCTTCTTGTGCCGGACAGCATGGCGGGGCAAGGCTCGGCGGGGACGGACGGGCGGTGGCAAGAGGGGACATCGGGTGAGCAACAGCGCAGAAGGACGGCGGCCCGCGGCGGTTCTGGTGGGGATTTGCGTGCTGTGCGTGCTGCCTGAACTGGGGCTTCAGGGGGCCGATCTGGGGCTTTGGGGCAGTGCCGGCTGGCGCGCCCTGGCCTATCAGAACGGCGCCTTCTGGCCCGGCCTGCTGGGCAACTGGCGCCCCAACTATGCCGGGCAGCCGGTGCTGATGTTCCTGAGTTACGGGTTCCTGCATGGCGGGCTGTGGCATCTGGTGCTTAACATGATGACCCTGTTTTCGCTTGGGGTGCCGCTGGTGCTGCGGCTGGGCCAGGTACGGTTCCTGGCGCTTTACCTGATCGCGACCCTGGGCGGGGCGGCGGGGTTCGGGCTGCTGTTTCCCGGCGCGCAGCCGATGGTCGGGGCCTCGGGGGCGCTGTTCGGTCTGGCCGGTGCGCTGATCGGGCGCGACACCGCCGACCGCCTGGCCGCGGGGCAGGGCGCGCGCCAGGTGCTGGGCGCCATGGGCTGGCCGATGCTGGGGCTGATCGGGCTGAACCTGCTGATGTACTGGGCGATGGCCGGGCGGCTGGCCTGGCAGACCCATCTGGGCGGGTTCATTGCCGGCTGGGCCGCCGCGGCGCTGCTGGACCGCAGGCGGACGGGTGCCGACACCGCCGCCTAGCCGGCAAACACCCGGTCATAGGCCGCCAGAAGATGCGGCACCGAATGATCCCACGACAGCGCGTCGAACACCCGCGCCCGGCCGATCCGGCCCATCGCGCGCCCCTTTTCAGGGTTTTCGATCAGTTCGGCGAGTTTCGCTGCGAAATCGGCCGGATCGTTGGCCCTGGCATAAAGCGAGGCTTCCCCGGCCGAGGCGCGCCCTTCGGTCAGGTCGAACTGCACCACCGGTTTTTCCAGCGTCATGTATTCCATGACCTTGTTCATGGTGGAAATGTCGTTCATCGCGTTCTTCGGATCCGGCGCCACGCCGATATCGCAGGAATTCAGCGCCACCAGAAGATCCTCGCCATAAAGCGGGCCGGTGAAGGTGAAATGCGCCTCCAGCCCGCGCGCGGTCACGTCCTTCTGGACCTCGGGCAGATGCGGGCCGAAGCCGACGATCAGTGCGTGCAGGCTGTCATGGCCCTTGCGGCGCACCAGATCCTCGACCGCCTGCACCAGCAGATCCATGCCTTCCTGCTGGCCGATCACGCCGACATAGCCCAGCACGGTCTGCGCGCCCTTGCGCATCGCGGGGTCGGCGGGGCGGATCTCGAATTTCTCGACCTTGGGGGCCGAGCGGACAACGAA
The DNA here is from genome assembly GCF_054954595.1 of Actibacterium sp. D185-2. Lineage (NCBI taxonomy): Bacteria > Pseudomonadati > Pseudomonadota > Alphaproteobacteria > Rhodobacterales > Roseobacteraceae > Actibacterium > Actibacterium sp. D185-2. The sequence goes on along the minus strand of NZ_JBPWNX010000020.1, from coordinate 5,913 downwards.
GACATCCTCGGGCTTCATCCTGCCGCGGGCGATCGCGATGCGCTTGAAGCTTTCGTTGGTGGCGATCGAGGTGCGGGCGGTGGCGAAGGTCATCCGCTCCCAGATCAGCATGATCCGGTAGAGCAGGCCCTTGCGCCCGAACTTGGCCTCGAACAGCTCGGGGCAGACATCGTGATGGTCGAACAGATAGCGCACGCCGGACAGCCTGTAGCGCAGCGCCAGCAGGAAGATCAGATCGGGCGGGTTGCAGCCATGGATCACGTCGAAGCCGCGCTCGCGCTTCACCTTCCGCGCCAGGCGGAACATGTGCCACAGCGCCAGCCCGTATTCCTGCGCATAGGCGACCGCGCCGGAATGGGCCTCGGGCGGTTCGGGATAGCGGTAGATGTGGATGCCGTCGATTTCCTCGTACAGCTTGTCCCAGCCGCGCCCGGTCGGGCAGATCACCGAGACCTGATAGCCATGCGCGGTCAGCGTCGTCGCCTCGAGCCAGACCCGGCGATCAAGCGGGACCGGCAGGTTTTCGACCACGATCAGCACGCGGCGGGGGGCGGCGGCAGGTGCGGGGCCAGTCATGCCCCGACCTTTCTGCGCGTGCGAAAAATTCTGGGGGCGCGGGTTGGGCGATATGTATCACCGTTCGGGAAAAAAGAATGAAAATCGCTATTTCTCAATGGACATACCCTGTTTCCGGACGGAATCCGCCGGTTCATGTGCTGCGGTCATGGTTTTCTGCAAATGCAAGAAATGGCTGTTCAAGATAGGTTTACCATGGTCGGTCCCCGCGCATCTGTCCAGAGAGCGGTGCCCGTCGGCGGTTTGTTTTTCCGGCCTGCGGAGCGTCCCTGGCCTGTGATTCCGGGGGATGCTCAGCGCACGGTGGCGCAACGATGCGTCAAGGCGGCTCTGGCATCAGTGGGCAAGGGCCAATGCCCGGTACATCCCCATGAAGGAGGTCCCCATGGATACGTTCTCGAGCCAGAGCAGCAGCCTGACGGCGCCTGTTCGCGACGCGGCAGCCGTCACTCCCAGCGATGCGGCCGCGCTTCCGGTTTTGTCGCGTGCGCTTTATGTGGGCGCGGGCGGCGATCTGGCGGTGGTCACCGCGGGCGGGCAAAGCGTGGTTTTCACCGGCGTGCCCGCCGGCAGCCTGTTGCCGGTGCGCGCGGCGCGGGTTCTGGCGACGGGCACCTCGGCCGGGGCGATCCTGGCGCTGTGGTAAAGGGGGTGCGGCGGCGGGGCAGACAGGCTATTCTTGCCGGGCCGCCAGCAGCCCGGAGTGTGCCCCATGCCCCCCACCGCCCCGCCCGCCCACAAGGCGCGCCTGTCAAAAGGCGGCAAGCTGATGCGGCTGATCCTGTCGGCGCTGGATCCGCGCGCCTGGATCCACGCGGTTCGGCTGGTCAACTACTATAATCATACCCATGTGGTCCCGCGCCGGAAGCTCAGGTTTGGCCCCGGGGCGCAGATCAGCCCGAACGCGGCCTTTTCCAACCCCGAACGGATTCAGGCCGGCCGCGGCCTGAGCCTGGGCGCGCGCTGCACGCTCTGGGCCGGGCCGTCGCGCGGGCGCATCATCCTGGGGGATGACGTTCTGTTCGGCCCCGAGGTGATGGTGACCGCGGCCAATTACCGGTTCAACGATGGCCAACCGGTAACGAAACAGGCGATGGACGAGGCCGACGTGGTGATCGGAAACGATGTCTGGATCGGCACCCGCGCGGTGATCCTGCCCGGCGCGGTGATCGGCGACGGTGCGGTTATCGGGGCGGGCGCGGTGGTGACCGGCGCGATCCCGGCGATGGCGATCGCGGTGGGGATGCCCGCCCGCGTGGTGGGCCAGCGGCGCCTGCCGGGGCAGGGGCCGGAAACGCCGCAGCCTGATCCGGCCCCCGCCGGCTAAGGGTCTGATGCCGGAGGCTCGCCGAGGGGCTGAACCTCGGCCTCAGCAAAATGGCAGGGGCCACAAACACGCACGACTTCTTCCGACTCTCCCGCCTGTCGCGGTGGCATGTCGAGCGCGAGGCGATGGCGCGCGCCCTGGCCATGGTGATCGAAAGGCAGTCGGTGTTGCCGATTGCGCACTTCTGGGGCACCGGGCAGACCGCGTCGAGCGACGGGCAATTCTTCCCGACAACGCGTCAGGGCGAGGCGATGAACCTGATCAACGCCAAGTACGGCCATGAACCCGGGCTGAAGGCCTACACCCACGTCTCCGACCAGTTCGGGCCATTCGCCACACAGACCATCCCGGCCACCGTGAACGAAGCGCCCTATATCCTTGACGGCCTGCTGATGACCGATGCCGGTCAGAAGATCCGCGAGCAATATGCCGACACCGGCGGCTTCACCGACCATGTCTTCGCCGTCACCGCGCTGTTGGGATTCCAGTTTATACCCCGCATCCGCGACCTGCCATCCAAGCGTCTCTACCTCTTCGATCCAGCCGCTTGCCCGAAAGAGCTTAAGGGGCTGATCGGCGGCAAGGTCAGGCAACCCCTCATCGCCGCGAACTGGCCCGACATCCTTCGCAGCGTGGCGACCATGGCGTCAGGGGCGATGCCACCGAGCCAGCTCCTGCGGAAGTTCGCATCCTATCCCAGACAGCATGAGCTGGCGGTCGCGTTGCGGGAAATCAGACGGGTCGAACGGACGCTCTTCATCATCGACTGGCTGCTCGATGCCGACATGCAGCGACGCGCCCAGATCGGCCTGAACAAGGGCGAGGCCCATCATGCCCTGAAGAACGCCCTCCGGATCGGCCGCCAGGGCGAAATCCGGGATCGTACCTCCGAGGGCCAGCACTTCCGCATAGCCGGGCTGAACCTCCTCGCCGCGATCGTCATCTACTGGAACACAAAGCATCTTGGCCTCGCCGTCGCCAGCCGCCGCCGCGAAGGCCTCGACGTCTCACCCAACCTTCTGGCGCATATCTCGCCCCTCGGATGGGCACATATCCTGCTCACTGGCGAGTACAGATGGCCGAAAAGGGCTTAGCGTAGGATTCTGCCCCCTCCGGCATCAGACCCCTTGTTGCCGACCCGGTTGAGCGCGGCGCCGAGGCTGCGCAATTCGTCGCACATCTCGTAGTCGGGCAGGAAGACACCTTCGGCCGCCAGCATCAGGCGGCGCATGGCATCCGAGCGGTGCGCAATCCCGCGCCGCGACAGCGCCGCGTCGAACCGGCGCAGGTCGTCGTCCGAGACCCGGATCCCCACAACCCGCGATCGGCTGCCGTTCGCTGTCTGACGCTCACCCCAGTGGTTCCCGATCCCTCGCAATCCGGGTCTTGCGCGGAGCCCTGCGGCCGTCGCGCGGCAAAAGCGCGGTGACTGCGCCGTTCTCGTCACGCAACCGGCGGATCAGCCTGTAAGCCCAACGTTCGGAAATTTGCAGATCAATCGCTGCAACGCGAACAAGATGCTCTGGTGCTTCAGAGCGCCGCAAGCGGTCGAAGCAAAACCGCTCGCTCCTCGGCCTTCTGCCATACGTCTTTCGGAACTGTTTCCAGATCCACGACCGATCCTGCCTCCTGCAACGCGCTGAACCGTTCTCTGACGATCTTGCAACGCACTGAACTGTTTGGCGATCAGTATTGAAGTCTTTTGTGACAGCCGCATGTCAATGAAAACAGCGGGCAGAGCTGAACCAATTTGTGAAAAACGACATCCAAGGCCGACGGCAGCCAGTCGCTCGATCTGCAAAGAGACGCCTTGATCTCTGCGGGCGTCATCAAGGATCAGATCTACTCCGACCGGGCGTCCGGGAAGAAAGACGAGCGTCCTGGCCTTGAAGCCTGTCTAAAAGCTCTCCGGGACGGCGACGTGCTGGTGACCTGGAAACTTGATCGCATGGGGCGCAGCCTGCACCATCTGGTGAAGACGGTCGCAGGCTTGTCCGAGCGCGGCGTCGGCCTGAAGGTGCTGACCGGCCAGGGCGCGCAGATCGACACGACCACCGCGCATGGGCGGCTCTCTTTCGGCATCTTCGCCTCCCTCGCCGAATTCGAAAGCGAACTTATCCGGGCACGGACCATGGCCGGGCTCGCAGCGGCCCGGGGGCGGAAGGGTGGCCGCAAGTTCGCGCTGACCAAAGCCCAAGTGCGCATGGCACAGGCCGCGATGGCGAACCGCGACACCTCCGTTTCGGAGCTGTGCAAAGAACTGAAGATCAGGCCGGTGACGCTCTTTCGGTATGTCGATCCCGAGGGGAACCTGCGCGAGCACGGGAAACGGTTGCTGGGCGCTTAGCGTAGGATTTCACACTCTCCCGCAAACGACCCCTATCTCGCCCCTCGGATGGGCACATATCCTGCTCACTGGCGAGTACAGATGGCCGAAAAGGGCTTAGCGTAGGATTCTGCCCCCTCCGGCATCAGACCCCAGCTAGGGTCTGCCCGAAATCGATTTCCAGATGCGCCCTGATCTTGACGACCCCAGAGGCGGAGGTCAGACATGGCATGTCCTGGTCCGGCCGATTTCGAACGGCGGCTTGTCGCGCCGTTTTACCCAGCAGGCCGCGCGGGATGGCGGGGCTGCTCGTCGCGCGCCGCCTTTATGCGCCCGCGTCCTAGGCCACCGCGATGCCGCGCGCGGCCAGGGCGGTTTTCACCTCGGTATAGATGGTTTGCAACTGGTCATGGCGCAGCCGCCCGTCATAGACGGCGAAATAGGCGCAATCCACGCCCACCGTGTAGGCGCCGTTGTCATACGCCACATCGCCGATCCCGGGGTTCACTGCGAACAGGGCGCGGTCGGTTGCCTGAACCCCGTCCAGGGTCAGAACATCGTCGCGGCCCACTCCCCAGACCGCAATGTCGCCGGGATCGTCGGCACCGCCGGCCGCATCCGTCATGGCAATGAAGCTGAGCACCCAGTCCGTGGTATTTGCAGTGCCCCAAGGCATGTTTTCGTTGGCCATCGGCTTGGCCTTGGCGTTGGCGTAAATGGTTCCGCTGATATTCAGCGCGGCATAGCCCGCCGTCGTGCCATAGGGGGCAAGATTGCCGTAAAGTATCGTGTTGCTGCCCGCGTTCCGAAGCCGCAAGACAGTCACCAAACTCTGCTTCGGGGTATCCGCGACCGGCCCTTCGAGGCCTGCCAGCCGGCCCGCCGTGGACAGATAGCCCGCACTGTGCGACGGGGCCGCGCCGACCGGTGTTAACACCTGACCGGATACGGTATCTTCCATGGCGGTGTTGTCGTCGCCCAGAAGCCATTCGCCCAGTTTGGCGGCATCCACCTCGTTGCCGTATTTCGTGCCGGCGCTGCCGTCATTGGCGGCGGCCACGGCGATGGCGTCATAAAAACGCCCACCCAGCACCCGATAGCTGGCGGCGTTGAAATGCCACTCGTCGGTCTTGACCATCCCGTCAGAGGACACGACGGCGGTGTGCGGCTGAAGATAGGGCACCCGGTTGGTGAACTGGTTGATCCGTGCGCCGGCCTGCACATCGCGATGGATTTGCCCGAGCACCCAGGGGGTGGTGCTGCCGATGCCGTCGATATCGGCCCGGGCCTGCGCGATCATGGTGTTCAGCGCGGCCTCATATCCGGTCCAGTAGGGCACATCATGTTCGCCCTGCAGCCAGCAGACCGCACTGATCGGCCAGTCGGGATGCGCCGCGGTGAAGGCATTGGCGCGCGCGACCATGTAATCGTACCGCGCGTCGCCGGGGTTCCAGTGGTTGGTTCCGAATGCCGTTGATCCCTGCGCGCAGGGAATGAAGATAATCTGCCGGTCGGGGGCGGCGGCCCGGATCGCGTCGGACAGGGTGATGGAAAAGCCCATCTTGGCCCCATCGGAAGGTTTCTTCGTAGAACCACGCTAAGGAAGAACGAAGCCTGAACATGGCTTACAGCGTGGCATTTCTGATCGCCTTGTAAGCTGTTGATCTGCCTATGCCGAGGTGTT